>JBBSXF010000076.1:1955-5766 GCA_038045905.1 Nanobdellota archaeon | reverse complement strand
ACGTTTGTTCAACTGCTACGACACCTCCAGTTTCTTCCGCTCGAATTTCCCACTAAAATACTGTTCATGGCTGACTACAAACTTTATTAGAGAAAAAAGGGCGATAATAACTATCTACTTCCTTTCCAAATCGCTCAAATTGATAATTCCGCTATCAAAATCAAGCCTTGGACAGGCAGTATTTACCAAAGTATTTAGTCCAAAGTTTTCAAATTCCTTTATGTCTATGTTATTACATATAAATAGGTAGGACTTCTTTTTCTTTTGATTTGCTTTGAAAGAGATGGCTCTTTTCATATTTTCTTGACCTGGCTTTGTAGAAATTAATATTCCTATTTTTTCAGCATTCAAAAATCTTGTATAAGCAGTCAATTTTTTTTTGTTTAAAGAATCAATTTCTTCTTTTGAAACTTGTTTTAGTTCATTAGATTCTAGTATATAAATAGGCAATCCTGTTTCTACAGCTAAAGATGTAGCATGAAATCTTCCAGAAGAAATTAGAAGCACAGCTTTTGTTTCCTTTGAAAATTTGGGCTTGCTGCATCCCAAAACTTGAATCATTTCAGTAATATTGTGCTGTTTAGATAAAATTTCCTTAATCTTTGAAGCTGTCTCTTTGTATTGGATTGAATAAGCAATTGCAATATTTTTCGGCAATTTCAAAGAAAGAATTTTATTTAGATTAATATTTGGTTTAATCTTTGCGGGAATGAATAATTGTTTCACAATCTTAAGAATGGAATAATGGTTTTAAAAGTGTTTCTTTTAGGAATCTCTCTAAAAATGATCTTCTTGTTTTTGGTTGAGATTCTTCGAAATTTCTTTGTTGCATAAAGCCGTTTAACCTATATGTTTCTGCAGAATATGGCGGACAATCATCTTCAGGTGGGCAAAAAACTGTTTGGTATGTCATGATAATAGATTTATTCAAACTTGTTAGGTTTTCTTTCTGGCTCTGTGCTGATTGTAGTGTCTCTTTCAATTCTTGCGAAAGGGGGAGTCACAATCAATAGATTCTCTCCAAAACCAGCAATATTCCCTTCAAGAGCATCTGCAGTTTTCTTAACTTTTGAAACAGCCCTCTTTAACTCGATAGGGTCTTTGCTTTTCAAAACCTTTATATCTACAATAGCAATAGTGTAACCTTCTCTTAAAGTTGCCAAAATTGCATTAACATCATCATATTTTTTTAGGACAAATAATTTAACTAGAATCTTATTTTCTTTTTCTTCTTTGTTTAAGTCAATCTCCAAATAATCTTCTTTAGCACCTTCACCTTTTGGAGAACCAGAGAATGCTTTTTTTAATTTATTAAACACCATGTTAAAGTGAGAGTGGGCGTATTTATAAAGATTTCGCAACTTTATTTTATATATTGCACTTTTTTACTTGTGCATAGATTTTGTAATTTCTCCTCGTAATCTTTCTAATTGTTCACTTAAAGAAACTTCTTGTTTCTCAAATGCCTTTATTCTTAATTCTAAAATTTTAAGTTTGTTTAATAATTCTTCATTTATTTTTGATTTTTCTGATTTAATCATTAATTGTCCAATTATTTTGAAGACTTCATCTCCTGATTTTTTTATTTCTTCAAGGGCAGAATTAGTTTCTGCTAATTCCATTTCAAAGGATTGTCTTTGCATCATAGAATTTTGTAATCTCTGTTCTAGAATTTGCATTTCTTGGATTTTTGTCTCGTCTAATTCTTTCATTTTATTCTGCTTTGATTGTTTTTATTTTTGTTCTCGGCTTATAGAAAATCTTGCTTCCACAAAAAGGACAAACAAATCTCTTATCCAAGTTATTACTAAGTACTTTCTTTTCACACTTGAAACATTTGTAGGTAACCATTTTATTTATTTTATTTTATTCTCCAAATAATATACATCTGATGCGAATTTTTTTTCACATTTTGAACATTTCCATATTCCTTTTGATAATCTTTTAACTCCTGATTTTCCACAATAAGGACATTTTTGTTTTATTCTTTGTTTTTGCTCTACACTTGCAAGTTTAGTTCTTACTGAACGTCCATATCTAGCTCCGAACCTTCCTGCCGCTTTTGTTTTTTTTGATTTTGATGGCATTTTGTTAATAATAAACTACAAAATAGGTTTTTAAATTATTTGGATGACTAAACTTAATATAAAATGGGGATACCAGGAATCGAACCTGGATTTCAAGGTCCCAAACCTCGGAGGCTACCATTACCCCATATCCCCGTTTAAATAAAGGAGCATATTGGGTTTTTAATCTTTTTCTAATCCTTATTTAAGATTTCTTTAATCGGATAATTTAATAATTACTACCCGTGTTCAAATAGAGTCAAGATTTTAAAAGTAAATTATTTCTTTGTTGGAGCTTTAGCTGGAGCCTTTGTTGGTGTCTTTGCTGGCACTTTTTCTGTAGTAGGAGTTGCTGTTGCAGGAGTAGATTCTGTAGATTTAGCAGCTGTTTCTTCAGCGGCTTTAGCAGCTTGTTCTTGTTGCAATAATTTATCTTGTTCTTTCTTTATTTTAGCAAAAGATTCTGCAAGCTTTTTCTTTTTATCTGGAGAAGTTTCTATTTTCATTGCATCAATTTCTTTATCATATTTTCCTGCTTTGATATCTTCTTCAATTTCAACTGCGGGTTTGTCTTCAATTAATACTCCAAGACTAACACAAGTTCCAACAATTGTTTTTACTGCTGATTTCATATCCTTGCATAAAAGATTGGGGAATTTTGTTTGAGCTAAAGAAATTACTTGTTCAATAGAAAGATTTCCAACTTTTACTTTCTTTTGTGTGCCAGATGCTTTTTCTATTCCTAATTCTTTTTTTAATAATCCAGAAACTGGCGGAGAAAAAACTTTTATTTCAAAATTTCTTGTAGCTGCATCCACATTTAATTCAACTGGAACTTGAATTCCTTCAAAAGCTTTTGTGACTTCATTTACTTTTTGAATAACTTGATTAACTGGAATTCCTAATGGACCAAGCTTCTGACTAAGTGCAGGACCTGGCTTCATACTTCCACCATCGACAAGTAATTTTATTATCATTTTAATTATTATCTGAGCCTCCTTCTTCTCTCCTAATTACTTTAACATTATCAAGTTTAACAGTAACTGGCAATGGAACAACTGCTCCAAGCAAGCTCACTACAACTTCTTCTTTTTGCTTATCTATTCTTATAACTTTCGCTTTTTCTTTCTTGAAAGGTTCTGAAATCATTTCAACAATATCTCCTTCCTTTATTGAGATTGTAGTTGCAGAGGGTTCAACCATATTTTTTATTTCTTCATAGTTGATTGTTTTTCCGATAATACCTTTTACATATGGCAGATCAAAAGCAGATTCTTCTGCAGATTCTCTGTCTTCAGCTTCCAATAGAATATATCCTCTTAATCCATGTGGACGAAGAATAGTAAAGACATTTAGATTTTTTTTGTTGACTCTATCTGCAATCATATCCAGTACTCTTTCTTCTTTATTTGTTGTTACTTTTATAATGAAAATCATTTTTTATTTTATTATTTTGTTTGCTATTTAGCTCCGTCTAAGTTCTAAGATCTTAGAAAGATATAATTTAGTTGAGAATAGGGTTTATAAATTTTATCCTGTAAACATCTTGATAGTTATTGAGATTAAAAAACCAATAACTCCTATAACTAAAATTCCTAAAGCAGAAACCATTGCAATTTTTGTAAATTCTTCTTTAGTTGGTTTTTTTAAAACCATCCAAACTCTTTTGCACTTTTCAATGAATGATTTCAAATTAGTTAATAATTTCATATCTTAATTAGAAAACAGGGGTTTTTAAGATTTTT
>JBBSXF010000076.1:0-1855 GCA_038045905.1 Nanobdellota archaeon | reverse complement strand
ATATTATTCGTAGAATTCAATTCCTAATTCTTCTTCAATTTCTTTGTGTTTTAATTCATCAAGTGAATTTTCGTGCCCGAGAATTTGTGAACTTTTAACTCCTGTAACAACAAGTAATACTCTTATTGATTTTTCCATATCATCTGAAATTTGAGCTCCCCAAATTAATTTTGCATCTGTGCTTAATTTACCGCCAACTGTTTCAATTATTTTTTTACATTCGTCCAAAGTCATATCAGGTCCTCCAATAATATTTACTAATGCTCCTGATGCTCCTGAAATATCAACATCAAGAAGAGGATTTTGTATTGCTTTTTCTACTGCTTCTACTGCTCTTTGTCCAGAATCTGCTTCTCCTAATCCAATTAACGAAACTCCTCCATCCACCATTACTGCTTTAATATCTGCAAAGTCTAAATTCACTAAACCAGTTGTTGTAACTAATTCTGTAATTCCTTTGACAGCATTTGTAAGAATTTCATCTGCGATTTTAAATGCTGTATGAAGAGGAAGTTCTGGAGCTAATTCAAGAAGCTTGTCGTTGGGAATTACAATTAATGTATCTACAACAGCTTGCATTCTATCCAATCCTTCCATTGCATTTTCTATTCTCTTTTTTCCTTCAATGGTAAATGGCAAGGTTACAACTCCAATTGTTAATGCTCCTTGTTTTTTTGCTAATCCTGCAATAAATGGAGCAGCACCTGTTCCTGTTCCCCCGCCCATTCCGCAAGTTATGAAAATCATATCACTTCCAGCAATTTTTTTCTTTATTTCTGATTCTGATTCTTTTGCTGCTTGTTCCCCTATTTTCGGATTGCTTCCTGCACCTAATCCTTGAGTTAATTCTTTTCCAATCAGCACTTTTTGGTCTGCATTAGCATATAATAAATCTTGAGCATCTGTATTTACTGCGATTAATTCCCCTCCTCTAATTCCTATTTCCCTCATTCTGCTTAAAGAATTATTTCCTGCTCCGCCGACACCAATTACTTTAATTTTAGCCGACTGCTTTTTTATTAATTCTTCCAACTCCCTATCAATTTCCCTAACTTCTTCAGATACACTAGACGGCATTCCTGGTGCCCTTTTTTTATAAATTTCAGCCATCGGCAGACACCTCCGGTTTCTTAACGATCATCTTCCCACTAATAATCATAATTAAATAAAACAAAATTACGTTTATAAGAATTATTGTGCTTCTTTTGGGGGGTTTTCTATTTCCTTAATTTCCAAATCTAAATCAAGAATATCTTTAAATTTATCTTTAAACATTTCTACAAACTTAGACATGCTCTTTTCCACTTCAATTATTGCTTTTTTTTCTTGAACAACGAATTTCATTTCTCTTCTAAATAAAAATTCTATTAATGATTTTACTTTTTCATTTAAATCATCTATTTTTCTTAAAACTTTAATATTGTAAATTACTATTTTTCCTGCAAGAGGATGATTGAAATCTATCATGATTCTCCCTCCTGAAACAGAGAGAACTTTTGCAATTCTTCCATCAAAGTTGAATACTGCCCCTGGAACAGGATTTAAATTTTGTTCTCTGAAAATTTTGCTAGGAATCATCTGAACAAATTCTGAAACTCTTGGACCAAATGCTTTTTCGGGAATAAGTTCAATTGTGTAACTTCCAATTTCTTTTCCAATCAAGAAATCGTCTATTCCTTTAAGGAACATTCCTTCTCCTAAGCAGAATATTAATGGTTTAGGATTTTCATTTGGATTTAAATTCTTCAAATCTTCTTTGATATTTGAGTCAAAAATTCCTCCGTCTTTGACTTTTCCTGTGAATTCGACTTCAATAAAATCCTTTTTTTGCAATACCATTTTATTTGTGTGAGTA
>JBBSXF010000075.1:0-2010 GCA_038045905.1 Nanobdellota archaeon | reverse complement strand
TGATGGAAATGTTAGCCACTCCATTAAACATAACAAAATTTAAGCAAGAATGGGCGGTTATTAAAAGTGATTTTTTGAAATTTGAAAAGCAGATGGGATTATTTTTAACTACCTGCCCAAAATGTAAAAAACCAGCAAGAATAATTAATATTCATTATGATGGTGAGCCATTTAAAATAAGATATGATTGTTCTTGCCAGAAAAAGAATAATAGCAAAGATTTAGATGACGATGACTTAAAATTAATAAAAAAAGCAAACAAAACTAAAATTAATTATTGGTATCCTAAAGATAAATTCCCAAACGCAGACGCTTTTGATGGGGCAAAGAAAAATGCAGGAGATTCTTTTTATGACTTATGGACTAAAAGAAATTTATATGCTCTTGCTTATATGTTTGATAGGATTAACAAAATAGAAGATAAAAAAATAAAAGAGTTCTTTAAATTTGCTTTTATTTCTATGTTGCATTTATGCACAAAAATGGTTTCTGCAAGAAGGGAAAAAAGCCAGAGACCTGATAGTGGGAGTTGGGGAAGACCTGCTTATTTATTTCCTAAAAGACATCTTGAACAAAACCCATTTCTCTTATTTGAAAGAGCAGTTGAAGATAAACAAGGAGTTATCAAAGCAAAAGAAAACTCAAATAAGTTAATAGGAAATAAAACAAAATTTGCTAAAAATTTTGAGGATTTAAGAGATAATGATAAAACTTTATTGATTATGAAAAAGAATAGTATTGAACTCTCTAAATATATTCCTCCTGAAAGTGTGGATTTTGTGCTTACAGACCCCCCTTATGGGGGATTAATAAAGTATTTTGATTTAAGTTCTCTCTGGGCTGTCTGGCTAAAAGGAAAAGAACAAAATAAAGATTTTGATATTCCTTATAATGAAGAAATAACTCTTGATAAAACAAGAGATTTTACTTATTATGACAGAATGTTGTATAAGGCATTTTCAGAGATAAATAAGGTTTTGAAAGCAAATAGATATATGATTGTAACTTTTCATAATTCAGAGCCGAGAATATTTAACTCAATTATAAAATCCTGTGTTAATGGCGGTTTTGTTCTTGAAAAAGTTTTATTCCAGCAGAACAAAAGAGCCTCTGAAAGTGGAGTTGCGAATCCGTGGGGAACTGCAATAAGTGATTTTTATTTAAGATTTAGAAAGCCAACAAAAGAAGAAAAGAAGATTGAAGGATTAAACAGAGAAGGTTTTGAAAAACTTGTTGTTAATTCTGCAAAAGAAGTTTTAATTAAAAGAGGACAGCCAACAGAAATGACACATATTATTAATGGAGTTTATATGGAACTCTATAAATATGGACAATTTTTAGAAACGAATGAGGATGATATAGCAAACATACTCAAAAAAAGATTAAATAAAGAATTTATTTTAGTTGAAGCAGATGAAGAAAATGTAAGAAAAGGTGAGAGATGGTGGTTTAGTGAAGAAGAAAAGAAAAAACATAAATTAGAAAATCCTTTGTCTGACAGAGTAGAAAATGCTATAATTGAGACATTTCATAATAAAATTAAAATTTCTTATGATGATATTTTACAAACATTATTTATTAAATTTCCAAATTCTTACACTCCAGATTATAGTAGCATTAATCATTTAATAAAAGAATATGGGGTAAAACAAAAAGATGGAACTTGGATGTTAAAAGACACATTCAAAAGAGATGAGAGCAAACATTTAGTTATGATAAAAATTTTAGCACAAATAGGCAAGAATTTTGGGTATAAAGTCTGGTGTCCTGACAAAGGCAGAGATGAAGAACTAAAAAATATTTGTGAGAGTAGGATTGATTTTGATTTTGATGGAAAAGACAGAGTAGAAAAAATAGATGTTCTATGGTTTAAAGGAAATAAAATATATTCTGCTTTTGAAGTTGAAAATTCCACTTCTATAACTTCTGCTTTGGAAAGAGGCTCTAATCTACCAGACAGAAAGAATACTAAAAAAATGATTTTAATTCCTAAAGAAAGAGCAAAACTTC
>JBBSXF010000074.1:0-11256 GCA_038045905.1 Nanobdellota archaeon | reverse complement strand
CCTGAAGGAGGCGGAGGAGCAGGTGGAGGAGGAGGCGGGGGAGGGGAAGCAGTTATTACTACGATTACAATTATTCCATCTTCAATTAATTTAACATTGTCTTTTAATAATCAAACACATATGAGCCAGAGAATAACTAAAAAAATTTATGTTACAAATAATGGAACTTCTAGTCAAACTTTATCTGTAAGCCAGTCTGGGTTAGATAATATTGTTATATTAGGGAGTACTTCATTAACTGTTGCTTCTGGAGAAACTAAAGAACTTTTAGTTGATTTTGTTGCTCCACTTGAAGAAAAAGATTTTGTTGGATATATTAAAATAGATGGCAAGCAGGTTTCTGTGTTTATTCATGTTACTTCAAATCCTCTTTGGTTTGATTCAAATATTGCTGTTTTAAATAGAGACTATAAAGTTTCTCAAGGAAATTTGCTTAAAACAAGAGTAGAGTTAGTTCCAATGGGCGAAAAATCAAGGCTCGACGTTACTTTAAATTATGTAATTAAAGATGTTTCTGGAAAAGTTTATTTAACACAGAGTGAAACTGTTCTTGTTGAGAATAGGATGAACTTTGATAGGAATTTTGGAACAGGAATGTTGCCTTTGGGCAAATATATTGTTGCATTGGATTTGATTTATCCTGGAGGAGTTGCTCCTTCAAGTGCACATTTTGAGGTTGTTAAAAAGTCCGCAGGGGATATCTTTGGGATGGTTTTATTCTTTTTAGTGCTGGGAATATTAATAATTGCAATTTTCATAATTATCTTATTGATTAGAAGAAAAAGAAAAGATAAACAGGGAACTGGTTAGAATAAATTAATCCCCATGTTGGACATAGAAAAAATATTTATAATTAATCTTTTAAACTTCTTTTTTCTAATACCATCATGTTAATCGGATTTGTAGGCAAGCCATCTGTGGGAAAAAGTACGTTTTTCAAAGCTGTAACTTTAGCAGAAGTTGAAATTGCGTCTTATCCTTTTACAACTATAAAACCAAATCACGGAGTAGGTTATGTTAAGATTGATTGTTTAGACAAGGAATTTAATACTCAATGTAATCCAAATCATGGGTTTTGCATTAATCATAAAAGATTTGTTCCAATTGATTTAATGGATGTTGCTGGAATTGTTCCAGGAGCAAGCGAAGGAAAAGGATTAGGAAATCAATTTTTAGATGATTTAAGGCAAGCAGATGTTTTTGTTCAAGTAATAGATATTTCAGGCACAACAGACGAGGGAGGAAAACCAACTGAAAATTATGATGTTTCCAAAGATATTATTTTTTTAGAAGAAGAGCTTGATAAATGGTTTTTAGGAATCTTAATGAAAGTTTGGAAGAGTTTTGCAAGAAAAGCAGAACTTGAAAGTGATAATTTTGCAAGAGCAGTCGCAAATCAATTTTCAGGATTAAAAGTTAAAGAAGAACAAGTTAAATCTGCATTGTTGAAATTAAATTTTCCAGCAAGACCAAGCACGTGGAATAACGAACAGCTTTTGGAATTTGCATCTGAATTAAGAAAAGGAAGCAAACCGATGATTATTGCTGCAAATAAGATTGATATGTCGCAAGGAAAAGAAAATTATGATAAGTTGAAAAAGAAATTTCCAAACTTAATAATAATTCCTTGCTCTGCAGATTCTGAACTTGCATTGAGAGAAGCAGCTAAAGCCGGATTAATCGATTATGTTGCTGGAGAGAGAACTTTTGAAATTAAGGGAAAATTGAATGACAAACAAAAAAATGCACTAGATAAAATCAAAGAAAATATTTTAAACAAATATGAATACGGAACAGGAGTTCAGGAAGTTTTGAATTATGCAGTATTTAATTTATTAAAATATTTAGCTATTTTTCCAGCAGGGGCTCATAAGCTTGCAGACAGCAAGGGCAGAGTCTTGCCAGATTGTTTTTTACTGCCTCCTGATTCAACCGCATTGGATTTTGCTTATTTCCTTCATACTGATTTTGGAAAGAATTTCTTAAGAGCAATAGATGCAAGAACAAAGAGAGTTTTAGGAAAAGATCATTTATTAAAAAATAGAGATGCATTAGAGATTGTAACGTCAAAATGAAAATCAATCTTGAACACAAATTTAGTGGGAAATTCGAGTGGAAGATAATTATTTCATATATTTTCTTTCTATTTCTTTTGTCTTATTGATTCTTCTAATATATTTTTCTTCTTTCTTTACTGAAGATTCCAGCCAGATTTTTATCATTTTTCCTGCAAGTCTCGGTTCAATTGTCTGTTCTCCAAGACAAAGCACATTTGCATCACTATGCTCTTTTGCATGCAATGCGGTCTTAATATCCCAGCAGACTTCAGCATAAATTCCAGGTATCTTATTGGCAATTCTGTCCATACCCTGACCAGTTCCGCAGATTAAGATGCCTAATCCTCCTTCTTTTAAAACTCTCTCACAGACTTTTATAGCATAATCAACATAATCATCTTCTGAATCATATTCATACGGCCCCAAATCTTCGAATTTGTAATTTTCCTCTTCTAAGAATTTTTTTAACACTCTCCTTTAGCTTATATCCTGCATGGTAGCTTCCAATATAGAGTATGCTCATCTATTTTATCCGAGTTTGTTATTTTTAAATTTTTTTCTAGTAACATCACTTACATGAAACTTGTGCTCTATCTCACTTTCTATCTTTTTCATACACTTGTGAATTGCTCGCCCGCCAAAGAGGAAATGAATTTTTGTTTTCACGAAATTGTAAAATAAAATTGATAGTATAGAAAAAGAATTAAATAAAGAGCTACTCACTTTTATTAAAGATGATAATTCATGTTAAGGTTAAGCCGAACTTTTCAAAAAGAGAAGTGGAAAGTTTTGGAAATAATAGGTATCTTGTTTATTTGAAATCTCCTCCAGAAAATGATAAAGCAAATATGGAATTAATAAATATTCTTTCAAAAGAATTAGGAGTTCCTCCAAAAAGCATTCATATTAACTTTGGGAAAACTTCAAATGAGAAAATGATTGAGATAAGAGATTAAATCCCGTCCACCCGCCCAAGAGGAAAGGAAATTAAGTTGATAACTAAAAATTAAAACCCTGCTCAACTGATGATATCTTTGTGAGATTACATTAACTATTAAAAAAGATGGGATAATTTAATAAAAAAACTATTCACCAAATTAAAAAAATAATCCATGATAAAATAACATCAATGGTAATGCATATCCTAGCAGATATTAATTATTTTAATAGCATTAACTATTTAAATATTTCTCTTTTTATCCTATAAGAGTGCGCCCCAGTAGCATCAATGGTTAATGCACCCGTCTAATAAACGGTGTCCTAGCAGACATCTGGGTTCGATCCCCAGCTGGGGCGGCTCTGATTATTAAAATGAAATACGAATATGCAGAAGATATACAAAAATTAGCAGAAGAAATTTCTATTATGTTATTTCCTCATGTAGATATTAGCAATGTAAAATGTTTTAGAAGTTATGGGACAAATTCTAGAGGAACAATTGCAAGATGTCATGGATTGCCGAAGGTAATGCAGAAGGCATTGGGAATAAATGCAATGTATGTTCTTGAATTTTTGACAGAAAGATTTGAAAAGTTTAATAAAGAAGATCAGATTAAAGTTATTATTCATGAATTAATGCATATACCAAAATCATTTGGCGGAGGATTCAAGCATCATGATTTTGTAACAGAAAAAAACGTGAATCTTTGTTACATGGAGTATAAAAAGGGGGTTCTTTTAAAAAAAGTGAGAGTAGAAACTCACCCATTCCGCACAGAAATGCGGAAAGAACCTACCACGGTAGAAAAAGAAAGAGAGGAAGGAAATGAAAAAAAGAATAAAAATTGGTTTTAAAAAAAGTGGGTTCTTTTAAAAAATGGGTTTCTTTGAAGAAGAAAGAAACTACAATGGTAGAAAAGGGAAAACAAGAAAATGAGAAAATAAAAAAAGAGGAATGAAATGAAAAAACAAATTGTTATTAAATATAAAAGAAAGAGAATAAAAGTTATTGCTGAAAATTGTAATTTCTTTAAAAAAATTAGTGGATTGATGTTTTCTCGTCGTGAAAAAGCTGGAATTTTGCTTTTTGATTTTAAGAAAAAACAAAACATAACTATACATTCTTTTTTTGTTTTTTATCCATTTGTTGCTATTTGGTTAGATAAAAAAAATAAAATAGTTGAAATGAAAATTGTAAAACCATTTAATCCTTATATTTCGTCGAAAAAACCAGTTTTTAAAATGATTGAAATTCCAATAAATATTAAGAATAAGAAGATTTTGTCACTTCTCGACGAGAATTAGAAAGATTTAAATACAATAATCATTAAAATATATTATACTAAAAGAGAAAAAGGAGGTGAAAAATGGGACAAATAATTGTTAAAAACGTTGTTAAGAGAAAACCTGGATTTCTTTACTACTTAGATGGAAAAGGAAATGTCTGTGAAGCAAAGATGTCTAGAGGTGGAAAAAAGAAAAAAGCTAAACCAAAAAAGAAAAAGTAAATCTTTTTTGTTTATGCTATTTATTTAATTTTTTTAATATTTTAATGGATTAACTTTAAATATCATTGTCGTCTGTTTCTGATATGACAATTGTTTTAGGAATTGAATCAACAGCACATACTTTTGGGGTTGGAATTGTAAAAAACGGCAAGATTTTGAGCAATGTTAGAGACATGTATCATGTTGAAAGCGGGGGAATAATTCCGAATGAAGCAGCAAAGCACCATAAAGAAAATGGTGAGAAGATTTATTCTGAATCTTTAAAAATCGCTGGAATTAAAGAAAAGAATATTGATGCAATCGCTTTCTCCCAAGGACCAGGGCTTGCTCCTTGTTTGTTAGAAGGATTAAAATTTGCTAAACGACTTGCTGAAAAGCTTCATATTCCTCTTGTTCCAGTTAATCATTGCATTGCTCATTTAGAGATAGGGAAAATTACAGGAGCGAAAAATCCAGTTATGCTCTATGCTTCTGGAGCAAATACTCAAATAATCGCTTATGAATCTAATAGATATAGAATATTTGGAGAAACATTAGACTTGGGAGTTGGAAATTTTATTGATGCATTTGCTAGAGAAATGGGAATGAGTTTTCCTGGTGGACCAAAAATTCAGGAGCTTGCAAAAAAAGGCAGGAATTATATTGAACTTCCTTATGTTGTGAAAGGAATGGATATTTCTTTTTCTGGAATTCTTACAAATTTAAAACAAAAATTGGATAGTAAAAAATATGCAATTGAAGATTTAGCCTATTCTATGCAGGAAACTATATTTGCAATGCTAATTGAAGTAACAGAGAGGGCAATGGCTCATACTGGGAAAAAAGAATTGCTTTTGGGAGGAGGAGTTGCATGTAATACTCGATTTCAAGAAATGGCAAGAATTATGTGCAAGGAGAGGGGAGCAAAATTATTTGTTCTACCCAATAACCTTTTACAAGATAATGGAGCAATGATTGCCTATTTAGGAGAAATTATGTTTAAGTCGGCAATAAAAATAGAGAAAAATTTTGATAAAATAGACATAAAACCAAGACAACGAACAGATGAAATTGAAGTTTCGTGGAAGTAAAAAACTTTATAAACCTCCTTAATCTCAATTTTTAATCCGATGAACGCGAGCGAGGATATACTCTCTCTATCTCGGAAATTATAAGATGACAGACATATACAAAATAATCGAAAAAGCAAGAAAAACAGGGAAAGTTGAAAAAGGAACAAACGAAGTTACAAAAGCAATTGAAAGAGGAACTGCAAAACTTGTTGTTTATGCTACTGATGTTGAACCTAAAGAAATTATACAACATATTCCTGTTTTATGCAAAGAGAAAAAGATTTTATGCAAAGAAGTTGATAATAGACAAAAATTAGGCATAGCAGTTGGAATTTCTGTTCCTGCATCTTCTGTAGTTGTAATAAATGCCGGCGAAGCTGAATCTGAAATTAATTCGCTTAAATAAACATGGCAAAGCAAAATCAAAAAGACGATAAACAGCAACAGCAAGCTCCGAGAAAAGATAGAATTAATTTAGGTGAAGTTGTTCCTGGAGTTGTTGAAGAAGTTATTGGAAGAACAGGATTTAGAGGAGAAATAACTCAAGTTAAAGTCATGGTTCAAGAAGGAAGAGATAAGGGAAGAAGCATGAGAAGAAATGTTAAAGGACCAATAAGACCAGGCGATATTTTAATGCTTAGAGAAACAGAAATTGAAGCAAGGAAAATTAAATCTAGTGTTTCAAAAGGAGCGTATACATAATGGGCCCTGAAGTTTCTAGATTACAATTAACAATGATTGTTGATGCTGCTTTTTCCTGTAGAGATGTTAAAGAGTTTAAAATTACAAATTTGGGAGAGAAAGAAGCAAGAGAAAATTCTGATTTATTTGAGAGAAGATATCATGTTGGTTTATTTAAACAAGTTGAACCTTCAAAAGAATTTCCTTATTCTGTCCTTATCAAAAGAAAATCTAAAATATCAGAAGGAGTATATCAAAATGCCTAAATGTGTTTATTGTGGAAAAATGTATGAATTCCCAAAAGGATTAACTTTGGTTATGAAAGATGGAACTGTAAATTATCTATGTTCTCCAAAATGTCAGAAAAATATGTTAATGAAAAGGAGAAGAGTTGAATGGGTTCGAAAATCAGATACTACAAAAAATGCAATAAAGAAACTTGCTAAGAAATAATTTTTTAAGATACTTTTTTAAAGATTAAAGATTAGTTAATTAAATGAAAAGGGTGATGAATAAATCTGGTTTGTCAACAATTGTTGTAACTTTAATTCTCGTTGTTTTATCTTTAGTTGCCGTCGGAGTTGTTTGGGCAGTTATTTCCAATTTATTGAAAACTGGGGAATCACAAGCTAATTTTCAATTTGGGACACTTTTTCTTGATTTGACAATTGAAAAACTTTTGATTGATAATACAGGAACTCTTTCAGTAAGAGTCACAAGAGGAAGTGGAGAAGGAGAATTAACAGGAATAGATTTCATAATTTCTGATGGAGAAAATTCAAAAGTAATTGAAAAGCAAACAACAATTTCTAAATTAGGAACACAGACTTTTACTTTTACTGCCTCTGAATTAAGTGGAATCTCTGGTAATTTGCAGGTTGATATTGCTCCCGTTATAAATTCAGGGGGACAAAATAAAATCGGAAATAAAGTTGATTCTAAAAAAATAGATTATTCTTCGTGTTTAGGATTATTAAATTCTGGACAATCTAAAGGAGATGGAATTTATTTAATTAATCCAGATGGAACAAATATTCAGGTTTATTGTGATATGACAACAAATGGGGGAGGATGGACTCTACTTATGAAAGTTACTCAAGGCACTACTTTTAATTACAACTCAAATTATTGGACTACAACAAATACTCTTAATGAAAATGATTTAACTTTAAATAATGCTGATGCGAAATATAGTTCATTCAATAAATGTCCTGTTAAAGATTTAATGGCTAAATGGCCAGACATAAATTCTGGATGGATATGGTTACAAAATGATTTTAACGATGGAACAAAAACTCTTCTTCCGACTTTCTTTTCGACAACGACTTCTTCAATGAATCCAGGAGGAAAGGGTAAATTTATCCAAGATGCGAAAATCTATAATGGGTGGCAGACTGGAATTTTTTCAAGCCAAAGAGATATTAGATTTTATGGATTTAATTATAATTCTTATTCTGGAAATGCTAAAGTTCGTTGGGGATTTGGCTGGAATGAAAATGGGGAAGGATTATATCCAAGTAGTAATATTGTTAATATTGGAACTAATGATGTTAGTGGAGGAATAGGGATGGATTCTGGTTTTGGAAGTTACTCTGCAGGAGATAAAATCAATTGTTGTCAAGATAGTACGGGGATTAATAGGGCTGCGAGAGTTGAGATTTATGGAAGATAATGGTTTATTTATTTACAAAAATAATATTAAGAAGATATAAACTTTTAAAAAAAAAACAAATGATTTTGAAAGATTAATACTTTATTTAAATTTCATTTTATCGACGATAAATCTCTCTTTTTTGGTAGAAAGGTTTATAAACGAATAAGGGCTTTTTTGGATATAAAATAGGCAGTAATCTAACTAAATATTGACATAAAAAAGTTAATGTTTTAATTGAGGTTATCTCACCTAAATAACTTAAAAAAATGACAGAAAAATATGATGCAGAATCAATAAAGGTGCTTGAAGGATTGGAAGGTGTAAGAAAACAGTTTGATGTAATTGAACTTTCAAATAGAATAAAGAAAAAAGGAGATATTTTGATATTGTCCAAACAGTTAAAAATAAGACCACGAATTCTTTCTTCTGCAAAAGATGAAGGAAGAATTTTATCCCTTTTTCCTCAATTACAAAAGAGCAAAGCTAGTATTTTAGCAAGATTAAGAACTGATAGAGAATTGAACATCTTTTCTAAAAAATACAATATCTTCGAAATTCCTGCAAGAAAATTAATAGAATTAGTAAGGGAATGGAATAATGAACTTCAAAAAAATCCTTTTAATTTAATAACCCAAGAAGAACACGATTTAATCCTTGGGAGTTTAATGGGTGATGCAAGCATAAAACAAAGAGATAAAAATTCTTGTTTTAGAGTATCTCATTCAATTAAGCAAAATGGATATATTCATTGGAAACTTAACCTCTTAAAAAATTTTAGAATATCTGAATTTAATGAAAGCATTAAGACAATTAAAGGAAGGGAAGTTAAAATGATTTCACTATCAACAGACACTCATGCCATCTTTAATTATTATAGAAATCTTTTTTATAAAGATTCTAAAAAGATAATAACTGCAGAGATTCTTAACCAAATGAATTCGAGGAGTCTATCAACATGGATTTGTGATGATGGAAGCTATGATAATTCTCAAGGATACATAATTTTATGTACCAATGCTTTTTCATTAAAAGAACACGAACTTATGAAAGAATTCTTTAACCATAAATTTGGTTTAGACCCTACAATTGGATTTAGAGACGGGAAATATTATTACTTAAGATTTAAAAAAGAAGATTCTAAAAAACTGATTGAGATTATAAAACCTTTTATACATAATTCTATGAGATATAAAATAGGAGAAAAAAATGGTTGTTGATCCAAAAGGATATACTGGAGAAAGTATAAAAGTATTAGAAGGACTTCAAGGGGTTCGCCTCCGTCCAGCAATGTATATTGGAAGCACAGGAAAAGATGGATTGCATCCCCTTATTTATGAAACAGTTGATAATTCTGTTGATGAAGCTCTTGCTGGATTTTGCAAAATAATTAAAGTTACACTTAACAAGGATGGAAGTGCTACTATTGAAGATGATGGTAGAGGAATTCCTGTTGATGACCATCCGATTTATCATGTTCCTGCTGTTCAAATAGCACTTACAAAATTACATGCTGGTGGAAAGTTTGATAAAAAATCTTATATGATTTCAGGAGGATTGCATGGGGTTGGAGTTTCATGCGTTAATGCTCTTTCAAAAAAATTAATTATCCAAATTAAAAGAGATGGCAATATCTACGAGCAAGAATATTCAAGAGGAGATCCTAAAACAAAGTTAAAAATTATTGGAAAATGTGCTGAAAAAGAAACAGGAACTATTGTAACTTTTTGGCCAGATGAGGAAATTTTTTCAACTATCAGTTTTGATTACAAAGTTTTAGAAGTAAGATTTAGAGAAATTGCTTTTTTGAATCCAGATTTAAAGATAATCCTTTTTGATGAAGAAAAAGGAAAAAAAGAAGAATTTTTTTCTTCTGGAGGATTGATAGAATTTGTTAAATGGTTAAATAAGACAAAAGAGGCATTGCATAAACCAGTTTATTTTAAAAGAGAGCAAGGATCTACTGTTGTTGAAGTTGCAATGCAATATAATGATGGATATCAGGAAAATATTTTTGGTTTTGTTAATACAATTAATACTGTCGAAGGTGGAACTCATGTTTTTGGATTTAAGACAGCATTAACAAGAGTGTTGAATGATTATGCAAAAAGAAAAGGCATTGTAAAAGAAGAAAGCTTTTCTGGAGAAGATGTTAGAGAAGGAGTTACCGCAATAATTAGCATTAAAATACCAGATCCTCAATTTGAAGGGCAGACAAAAACAAAACTTGGTAATTCTGAAATTAAAGGATTTGTTGATTCAATTGTTACAAGCGCATTGTCTGAATTTTTTGAAGAGAATCCAAATATTGCAAGAAAAATAGTTTCTAAAGCAGAATCTGCTGCAAAAGCAAGACTTGCCGCTAAAAAAGCAAAAGAATTAGTTAGAAGAAAAAATGCTTTTTCATTGGGGGGATTGCCTGGAAAACTTGCTGATTGTTCTGATAAAAAAGCAGAGGATACAGAACTTTATATTGTAGAAGGAGAAAGTGCGGGGGGCTGTTTTGATGGAGATACAAAAATTGCTTTAATGGATGGAAGAAATTTATCCTTTAAGGAATTAATTGAAGAATCAAAAAGAGGAAAGGAGAATTTTTGCTACACCTTAAAAGAAGACGGAAGCATTGGAACAGAAAAAATAGAAAACCCGAGAATTACCAAACAAAATGCAGAAGTGATTAAAGTCATTTTAGACAATAATGAAGAAATTATCTGCACTCCAAACCATAAGTTTATGTTAAGAAATGGAAATTATAAAGAAGCAGAAATGTTAACAAAAGAAGATTCTTTAATGCCACTTAATAAAAAGATTTCTGAAATCGGAGGAAGAATTACTATTGAAGGATATGAAATAATTTTTGATCCTATTAAACAATGGGTTTTTACTCATCTTTTAGCAGACGAATATAATCTGAAGAATAAAGTTTATTCAAAAGAACAGGGAGAACACAAACATCACATTGATTTTAACAAATTGAATAATAATCCTTCTAATTTAATAAGAATGCAGAAGGAACAACATTTAATTCTTCATACTGAACATTTGAGCAAAACCCTTCATAGAGAAGACATAAAAGAAAAAGCAAGACAATCGCATCAGACTGAAGAATACAAGAACAAGGTAAAAGAGTGGGCGATACAACCAGAAATACGACAAATGCTTTCTAAAAATGCAAAGAAACAATGGCAAAACGAAGAGTATAAATCTTTTATGCAAAAAAATTTTATTGAATTCTACAACTCAAATGAAGAATATCGAAGTAAAAATAAAGAATTGCTTAATCAACAACAAAAAGAATATTTGGCTAATCCGGAAAATAAGAAAAAAGCTTCTGAAAAAGTGAAGAAATTTTTCAAAGAGAATCCTGA
>JBBSXF010000073.1:0-4084 GCA_038045905.1 Nanobdellota archaeon | reverse complement strand
ATTATGAAAACTTTAAATAAATAACCTATACTAAAAAATAACAATCCTTAAAAGAGCAATAGTATATCCATAAATATGATAGTTAGGTTAGAAGACCCGAGTTTACTTTCAAAAACAATAGAGGTAATATCTGAATTAGTTACAGAAGTAAGAATTAAGGTAAATGAGTTCGGCATGAGTGTTACTGCTATAGACCCAGCGAATGTTGCAATGGTAAGACTTAAATTCCCAAAGAGTGCATTTTCCCAATTTGAAACAGGAGATGAAGTGTTAGGGGTTAATTTAGACAGTTTAAAGAAAATACTAAGAAGATGTGGAAGCGGAACTCCTTTAATTTTTGAAAAAAAGGAAAATTTGCTTGAGATAGAAGTCCAAGATAGAATCAGAAGAAATTTTAGCTTGAATCTAATTGAAGTTGAAAGCCAAGAAAAAGAAATACCCAATTTAGATTATAGTGCAAGAGTTGAAATATCTTCTCTTGATTTAATTTCTGCAATTGAAGACTGTGCTGTTGTTTCTGATGCTTGTTCTTTTGGAATAAATAATGGTGAATTTATAGTTGAATCAAAAGGATTGAATTCAGCACGTTCTGCATATTCAAAAGATGAGGCAAAAATAGAAGCAGAAAATTGCAAATCAAAATATAGCTTGGAATATTTGCAGAAATTTATGAAGGGGGCAAAGATTTGCGATAAAACCATTTTAAATTTCGCAAACGACCATCCATTAAAAATAGATTTGAGAACAGAACATATGGAGTTGAATTTTCTTTTAGCACCTCGCGTCGAAACAGACGATTAGTGGGTTCTTTTGAAAAGGGGTTTCTTTGAGAAAGAAAGAAACTACCATGGTAGAAAAAAGGATAAGGAAAGAACTTAACATGGTAGAAAACCTGAAAATAAGAAAAAAAATTAATGTATTTCTTAAGATTTATAAATAAAGATATCTTCAAAATAGAATGGATGAAAAGAGGTGGAATAAGAAAGGACAGGTTACTATTTTTATAATTATTGCAATAATAATTGTTGCTACAGGGATTTTAATTTATAGTTTTTATCCGCAAATTAAAACAACTTTCGGAGGAGGAGAAAAAAATCCAAAAGGATATATTCAAACTTGCATCGAGCAAGATATAAAAGATGCTGTTGAAAGTATTTCTATTCATGGTGGAGAAAGCAACCCAGAATTTTCAACTATTTTTAATGAAGAAAAGATAAAATATTTATGTTATACTGCACAATATTGCTCTCCCTGTTCTATTCAAGAACCGCAATTAATTCCTCGTATAGAAGCAGAGATAAAAAAAGAAATTGAAAAAAATGTTGATTCATGTTTTACTTTAATGAAAGAAAGCTACCAAAAAAGAGGATATGATGTAAACTTGAAAAGTGGAGATAAAAAAATTGAATTACTTCCAAACAAGATAATTTCTACATTTAATTATTCTTTAACTCTAACAAAAGGAGATACTCAAAAATATGATTCTTTTGTTGTTGTTTTGAACAATAATCTTTATGAATTAGGAGAGATAGCTAATAATATAATTAAGTGGGAAGCATCGTATGGAGATGCTGATGTAACTACCTATATGGATTATTATCCAAATTTTAAAGTTGAAAAAAACTTTTTAGGAGATGGAACAAAAATTTATGTTGTGAGTGATAGAGTCAAAGGAAATAAATTTCAATTTGCATCGAAAAGTTTAGTATATTCACCAAGCGGGTATTGTTAAAATGAAATCACTAAAAAAAATAATTTTTGCAGGAATTTTAATAATCTTTTTAGTTAGCTTTGCAAGTGCGATCTGCTGTGAAAAAACAGTTAGTGGAGGAACTTGTTTAGATGTTGGAAGTCAAAGCAGTTGTAATTCTGCTTTTAGGATAGATAATACTGCCTGTGAATCTACAGAATATTGTTCAACTGGAACTTGTATTAATAATGTGCAAGGAACATGTGTACCTTCTTCTCAATCTGCATGTGACTCAACATTAGGAGGATATTGGCAAAGTGAGAATTCTAAAGATATTGCAGAATGTAAAATGGGATGTTGTTTAGTGGGAGATGGAGCAACACCGGCAGAAAAAATAAAATGTAATGTATTGGCTTCTCAAAGAAATGTTGAGCCAGATTTTAGAGAAGGAGTGATAAATCCATTAGAGTGTTTGAGTATGGCAAATCCAACAAAAAAAGGAGCTTGTGTATATCAATCGACAACTGGAAGAATATGTACTATTGAAACAAAAGAAAAATGCACTTCTTTAGCAAGAGAATTTCATGCTGATATGCTGTGTAGTGCTCCCCAACTTGGAACAACATGCACAATGACAGAAAGAACAATGTGTGTAGAGGGGAAGAATGAAGTTTATTTTCAAGATAATTGTAATCAACCTGCAAATGTTTATGATTCAAGTAAAATTAAAGATGTAGAATATTGGACTACGCTAAAAGAACCCGTAGAAAGTTGTAAACCCACAGAATCAAATGTAGATTCAGAAAGCTGTGGAAATTGCAATTATCAATTAGGAAGCGTATGTGGAAAGGAAAAATTAGGGACAGAAGATGCAACATATGGAAACTTAATTTGCAGAGATTTAAGTTGCACTTACAATAGTGAAACAAAGGCACATGGCTCTTCTTGGTGTTCTGAACCAAGATCTAATTTTGAAAATGCAAAACCTGGACAAATTTCTTACAGGTTATATTGCTACAATGGGGAGGTTCAATATGAACAGTGTGGATTTCAAAATAGAGACAGATTATGTCAAGTAGACGAAACAACTAAACTTGCTGGATGTGTTCCTAACAGATGGCAAAATTGCATCTTCCAAAATAATACTAAAGATTGTGAAAATATAGATAAAGGAGATTGCAAAGTGGTGCCTACAATTAGAAGAGATGAAAATGGAAAAGAGGCCCCATTTTTAGACGAGAATCTTCAGCAAACAAGAGCTATGTGTGTTCCAAAATATACTCCTGCATTTAATTTTTGGGAACCAGAACAAAATATACAAGGAATACAATCAAGCATTACTCCTAATCAAGTATGTGGGTATGCAAGCACTATGTCAACTGCAGGATATAGACAACAATTTGGTCCATGGAAGGCTTGGGAAGGAAGTTGTTTTGTAAAGTGTGTAGAAAGTTGTAAAGATTCATTAATTAAAGATATTTGTGAAGACCCATGTATTAAAAGTAAATGTGGTATGTCTGAATCCTTTAAAAATACAGAAGGAGTAATGCAAAAACTTGGAGATGTAAAATTAGAAGAAGATTGGATAAGCAATAAAGAAGGATTATGCAGTGCTATGGGAGATTGTGGAGTAAAAGCAGATTATGAGAAAGGAGATGGATATAGTTCTTGGAAAGAATTATTTTTAGGAGAAAAAATTGACAAAACAAGCATTCCCAATGGGGATAGTCATCAATAAAAAATGGAAGAAAAAATAAAAATTTTGAACAAAATAAAAGGAAATAAAAAGGAAATAAAAAATTTCGGGGTAAAGCGAATTGGATTATTTGGTTCTGTGGTTAGGGGAAAACAAAAAAAGAATAGCGATATTGATTTTATAGTAAGTTTTGAAAAAATAACCTTTGATAACTACTTTTTATTATTAAGATTTTTTGAAAAAATGTTCAAGAAGAAAATTGACTTAGTAATAGAATCTGATTTAAAGCCAGAATTAAATTATATAAAAAAAGAGGCTGAATATGTTGAAATATAATCTTTATGTGAGTGATATTTTAAGGGCAATAGAGAGTATTGAAGAAAACACCAATAACAAATCTTTTGAAAAATTTAGTGTTGATAAAAATCTTATCGATGCAACTGCTATGCGTTTACAGATAATTGGCGAATCTTTAAAAAAGATTCCTTCAAAGTTTAAAAATAACAAAAAAATAAATTGGAAAGATTTAGAAGATTTAAGAAATATTATCAGCCATGCATATTTTAAGGTAAATCCTACTTTACTTTTTGATATAGTTAAAAACAAAATTCCCGAATTAAAAAAAGAAATAAAAAATATTTTAAAAAATAAAAAAGAAAAATCAAAAAAGAGGAAAAGAAAAAGGGATTGCCTTATTT
>JBBSXF010000072.1:0-2480 GCA_038045905.1 Nanobdellota archaeon | reverse complement strand
CCACACAGGCATAAAAGATATAATTTTACAGCGTTTTTAAAAGTTTAGAATTTAACATTTTTTAATGCCAACTTCTCATATACTTCTTTTCCTTTCTTATAAGTTTTTTTCGCCGAATACATGCTAGAAAGATGATATCTTTTAATTATATCTTCATGTATCGCACCAGCTTCTTTTTCCAAATAAATATTAACCAAATCATGTTCAGAGACTTCATCTGCTTTATATCCAAATTGTTCATGCCTGTATTTTCGAACTTTAAGATTGCCTTCTAATTTCTTAGTAATATCTTGTATCTTTGAAGCATTTATCCCAGTAAATTCTGCTATTTTATCCAAGTTATTATACATTCTGCCCTTTGGACTCTCAAATGGATTTTCATGGTTTTGGTTTACTCCATTATATGAGCTTAAAAGTTTGCTGTATAGAAATACTGCCTTCTCTAATTTTGGAAATTCTTTATCTTCCAATTCACTAAACGGAAAAATATTTGGCAAGTGTAAACTAACGTATTCAGGGCTATGCTTTTCTCTTACAGATTTATATTGAGTTACCATTTCATGAATAAGTTCTTTGCTATAGCCTTCATGAAGTCTGTTAAATTTTTTTACTGCAAAATCATAGCTCCCACCTTCTAAATAAATGTCTCTAAATTCTTCTAGCATTTGAGTAAGAATCCATTCAGAAAATTTTGGAATATTTGATTTTTCATATAGAGAAGACTCTGGAAGAATTTTTCTTATTGTAAACTCTGAGTTTAAATAATGGGGGTTTGCGTGGAAACTCCTTCAAAAAGGCATGGTTCAATATACGGAGGAAAAACTCGAAATTTTTCTAAAAATAAATTGCTAATTCTATCTTTCATTTCTTTAATCCAGTTTTGTATTTCTAATAACATTTTTTCTCTAAAATTTTAAGACTTATAAATATTCCTTAATGTATAAACTTTAAAGGGATGACAAATAGATAAAATTATTCCTAAGTAAATGTTAAAAACAATAAAAAAGATTTAATTAAATGGAAACAATTCTTGTGACTGGGGGAGCAGGATATATTGGCTCTATAACAGTAAAAGAACTGGTAGATAAATATAATGTGATTGTTGTTGATAATCTTTCAAAAGGAAAAAGAGAATTGGTTGATAAAAAAGCAATATTTTACGAGGCAGATTTAACAAATAAAGAAAATTTGCAAGAAATTTTCAAAGAACACAACATTAACTATGTAATGCACTTTGCTTCTTACAAAGCAGTAGGAGAATCCATGTCAAATGCAGTTAAATATTCTGATAATCTAATAGGGACAATTAACCTATTGAACGCGATGGTTAAATATAATGTTCCAAAAATAATCTTTTCTTCAAGTGCCTCTGTTTATGGGATGCCAAATAAAAAAATTATTGATGAACAAACAGAACTAAATCCGATAAATTATTATGGTTTTACCAAGCAGGAAGCAGAAAAGATAATAGAATATTATCATAAAATACACAATCTTCAATATATTTCCTTTCGCTATTTCAATGTTGCAGGAGATGTATTAAACTATATTGACCCAGAAGCAAATAACATTTTTCCAATTATTATGGAAGTGATTCAAGGAAAAAGAGACAAATTAACTATTTTTGGAAATGATTGTCCCACCCCCGACGGCACATGCGTAAGGGATTACATACATGTTTCTGATTTAATTGATGCACATATCAAAGCGTTAAAGGTAGATTACAACGGGGTAATTAATTTGGGAACAGGAAAAGGATATAGTGTAATAGAACTGGTGAATGCATTTACTGAACTGATAAAACCATTTAAGTACGAATTCGGAGAAAGAAGAGAAGGCGACCCAGCTTTCCTTGTGGCATCAAATCAAAAAGCAAAAGACATTTTAGGATGGACCCCAAAAAAAACATTAAAGGAGATGATTCTTTCTACTTATAACGCATATAATTCCGTTTCGTAATTCGGCTATGTGTAAATTCTAACCAAGAAACTTGGGATTAATATTCCACTCGTATTTTGCTCTGTTGAGGACATTAATGTTGTGATTAATCCATCTTAAAGTTTCTTCATTTATTCTTGCCGTTGGCAATTTTGAATAAATTTTGTCTCCATGAAGCATCTTTTTGCTCATATTCGCTGATTCAACGTTGCTTCTTTTGTGATAATGCTTCAGATATTCTTCATTGTTTTCCCTCGATAAAAGATTCATTTCTTTCCAAGACAAACATCCGCTTTTTTTGCCGTTCCAACTGGATTTCACTTTAAAAAATGGCTTCCCTCCAACCGAAGAGACACTTCTGCAATTTTCTTTGCACCAATACATTCCGTCGGCAGACCACTCCAAAATTTGAAAATTTTCCGCAGTTTTTCCAACATGCTCACGAAAAATGATATTGTCTCTGCCTTTGTTCAAATCTATTGAAGTAACAATCTTGCTTTTAACTCCGATTGAGATATGGGCTTTTAAATGGTCTCGTTTTT
>JBBSXF010000071.1:0-8413 GCA_038045905.1 Nanobdellota archaeon | reverse complement strand
GCTTGTAAAAATATGAGAGACTTTTATAGTAAGTTAGTAGATGAAGAAGACGCTCGTGCACGTGACTCTAAAGGTTATTAACAATAAAATTTATTATATAAATCTTTAAAAATAAACTCTTAATATTTTAGACATGGCAAAAAATCTTTTAAAAAAATTATTGAATTATAGAGATGCAGGAGCTGCCTGTGCAAATGGAGGAGGATTTTTTGCAATAACCTATGCAATAGATTTAGGTGTAAAAGCTTTAACTGGAGTAAACCTAAATGAATATAATTTTATACAACATGGCACAACAGGATTAGGTGCTGGAACATATGCTTATAGAAGAATTAAAGCTATAGTCACTGAAAACACAGGAGATGAAAGGAAAGGGACAGCCTGGGGAATTGCTGCAGGATTAATTGTTGGAGGAGCATTAAGTTTAGGATGGGAGTATATAGAAAACAAAGCACATGTATTTGAACCAAAAGCAAATCCTGTTTTAGATACATTTCTTGACCATATTGCATTAATAGGTACAAGTGGAGGACTTGCCCCAGCAATAGAATTAGCAATAAAACCCTATCTTAAAAGAAAATGTTTAGAAAAAGGTTACCTTTAAATTAATTTTATCATCAATTAAAAAAGGATAAGAATATCTAATTTAAAGCTAAATCTTTACCATCTTTCTTCTTCCAATCCATCCATTAAAGTTCCTTCCCATTCCTTAGCGATTTTAAGGCTTTCTTTTGCCATCTCTTTGTACCCCTCTATTAAAAGTTGTTCCTGTTCTTTTTTTGTCATGGAATATAAAAGGTAAGTGAATATTTAAAATTTACTTAAGGTTAAAAACAAAATTACTTTTCTATCATTAACTAAACTCCAACTCATCATAATTTCAAACTAATTATCTTAGAAATTCCTTCGCTCATGCTTACTCCATAAAGATTAGTGGAATTTGATATTACCTCATCATTGTGCGAGATTACAATATATTGCCCGTTTTTCATGTATTTCTTGAGCAGTTCTCCAAGTCTTTCAGAATTCCTTTTATCAAGAGCAGCATCTATTTCATCAAAGATATAAAAGTAATAGGGCTTCAATTCTTGTATCGCGAAGATTAAGGATAATGCAACAAGAGTCTGTTCTCCTCCAGATAAAGACTTGACATCAAAATATTTTCCATGTCCTGTTTTTACCATGATATTAACTCCTCCTGCAAAGGGGTCTTTAGTATCTTCCAATTCTAAATAAACTTGTCCCTTCTGGCTTAATTGCGAAAAGTTTCTTGAAAAAGTATCATTAAGAGCAGTTAAAGTTTGGATAAATGTTTTCTTTTTCTTTATATCTATTTCATGAATTATCCTCATAATTCCTTCTTTCTCTTTTGTTATAATCTCTGTCTTTTCCTTGATTGAATCATATTCTTTCTTTATTTCATCGTAAACTTCAAGTGAACGAAGATTAACATTTCCAATTTCGGCTAACATCTCTTGCGTCTTAATTAATTTTTCCTGCAATGTTTCTCTATTTGCCTTGATTATTTCTATATTGGGAAAATCAAGTATTTCTGTTTCTAAATTCTCTATTTCTGCATTAATTTTGGCAGAATCAATTTTCAAGTTGTTCATTTCTTGTTCAAGATTATAAATAATATTCTGATTTTTTGTTATTTCTATTTCACTATCTCTTATTTTTCTTTGCATATTATCTCTATCAACAATCATTTTTCTGAATTTTTCAGTAAGCTCCTCTTCCTGTTTCTTTTTCTTTTCTAAAAGGTTTTCTTTTTCATGTATTTGCTCTTTGCTCTCTTTCAACAAGGCGTTCAAGTCTTCTTCGTCCCTTAATACTTGTTTAAGAGAAATCTTTGAACGTTCAAGTTCTCTTCTCTTGAAAGAAATTTCAGAATCAACATTTTCTTGATTTCTTGTAGAAATTTCCTGCACTTCTATTTTTAGAGTTTCATATTTTTGTTCTATATTTGAATTTTCATCAAAAGAATTTTCCAAGTTTTTCTCTCTTTTTAAAAGTTCAGAGATTTCTCCTTTAAGATAATCAATTTTTTCCTGCAGAGATTTAATTTGTGTCTGTTTTTCAGATATATTTGAAAGCTTTACCAAATCAGAATTTCCTCTTGAAATATCCAAAGTCAATTGTTCTATTTCTTGATTTAACATACTTCGTTTATTATAAATTTCTTTTAATTCCTTGTCTGAATTTTGAATGTCTTTTTCTAAAGATTCAATTTTTTGATGAAACTCCTTGTGCATGGAATCAAGATGTTCTTTTGTAATTGTGCTTTTACAAAGAGGGCAGATATCCATTTTAGAAATTTTTTCAACCATTTTTTTCTGTTTGTCTATTTCATTCTCGGTTATTGCAGAAAGTTTTTCCAAGACTATCTCCCGCTTGTTTAAAGATTCAATAATGTTCTTCTTTTCCGTGATAGATGCTTTCAAAGTGTTAATTTTTTCTTGGTTAACTTTTTGGTCAAAAAGCTCTTGAGAAACAGATTTAATATGCTTAAGAATAAATTCAGACTCATTCATGAAAGAATCAAGATTTGCCTTTTTGTCCTGTATTCTTTCTTTCAAAGCTTTAAGTTCAGATTTAGTTGTATAAAACTTCTTTCTTTGTTCTTCTAACTTCTCTAGTTCTTGTTTTTTTGCATCAATCTCTTTTTGATTTCTAATGGCAGAGGGAGCTCCTTTCTGCAATTCTTTTATCACTAACTCCAAATCTCTTATAGACTCCTGAAGGGATATCCTATCTTTAGAAGAAGATGTAAGTTTAGACTCATAATTTTCTGTTCTTACATTCATTCCAGCAAGATCTGCTCTAAGATTAGCAATTTCTTTATTCAACTTTTCTTGCTCTAATCCTGTTGATTTTTGGATAGTTGAATTTATTGCAGAAATTTTAGATTCAATAGATTCAATTTCTATTCTGATGTTAGAAATCAATTTTCTTTCTTTCTCTATTTCTTTTGATTTGTTGGAAATTTTTAAATTAATTTCATCTGAACCTTTCTTCTTATGAACAATTTCTCCGTAAATTATGCTAGCCTTGTATTTTTTTACATCTAATTCAAGCTTCTTGAATTTTAATGCCTGCTGTCTTTCTCTCTCTAGATTATTGAGATAAATAGTTCTTTCCCTTAAAATAGCAAGAACATCCTTTAATTTTTCTTCTGTTTTATCTAACTCACTAAGAGATTTTTCTTTTCTCATTTCATATACAGAAATTCCAGAAACTTCTTCAATTACTTTTCTTCTCTCTTCTGATTGCATTCTAACAAAATTTTGAATTTCATTTTGAAGAATAATATTAAATCCATTTGGGTCTATCCCCGCCTGTGCTAACAAGGACAATACTTCTTGTCTGGTTTTTGTTTCATTGTTCAATCTATAAATACTCTGCCCGTTTCTTCTAACAATTCTTTCTATGGAAATTTCATCTTTATCAATAGAAAAAACTCTATCTGTATTGTCAATTACTATCTCAACAACTGCTTCTTTTGCTGGAGCGGCTGCTTTGCTTCCTAAAAAAATAAGATTTCCTGCTTTTGCTGCACGCATTGATTTTATGCTCAATCTTCCTAAAACAAAGCATAAAGCGTCAGAAATATTACTCTTCCCGCTCCCATTTGCTCCGACAATTACATTTATTCCAGGAGTTAAAGGAATTTCTGTTTTTCTAACAAAACTTTTAAATCCATGCATCACCAACTTTTTTATGTAAAGCATAAATAAAATAAGATTTTTGGGTTTTTAAGTATTAATCCTTAAAAAGAATAAGACAAAAGGAGAGAATGATTAGTTGTTTAAAGTATTTCATAGTTAAAAATAAATAATTCATGTATAAATCTGCTGTAAGTTCTATTTAATTAATTGATTTAAATTAGGATTATATCTGTTTCCAAAAGATTAAAACAATTTTTTCTGCTGTTCTACTGCACAATCATCCTTCCATTTGCTCCAAGATTTTCTGAATATCCCATTATCTTCATAATTTTCCCTATGTTCTTTCAAAAAAGTTTTAGTCAGTGGGTCAGAGCAATAACCAGACCCAATTTCTTTCCCGTATTTTTCTTTTAATTTAGCCATTTCTATCTCTCTTGTGCATTTAGCAAGAATTGATGCTGCAGAAACAGCAACATGATTCACATCTGCTTTGTGTTCACAAACAACCTCCAAGTTAGATAGATTATCAATTTTAGTTTTCAAAAAATCTTTCCATTTTTCTATTCCAACAGAGGGACAATCAACAACAACTTTTATTTTATGATTTCCTTTATTTATTTTATTTATAACTTCTGCCATTTTCATGGCTTCTAAAGAATTAAGATTTATTCCAGCTTTATTCGTACTATCTATCTCTTCGGGATAAGCAATAGCAATCTCAAAAGATTCTGCAAGTTCTTTTATTTTCTCCTCTAAAAATTCTCTTCTTTTTTGAGTAAGCTGTTTAGAATCCTTAACTCCTAATTTTCTTAATTCTTTTTCAACTTTATCATCAATCAAGCACCCTGCAAGAATCATAGGTCCGATAACTGGTCCTCTTCCAGCATCATCCACCCCTAAAATTAGCATAAGGATTTGAAATTTGCAACGTTTATAAATTTAATTAGAATGAAGATTATTTTTAAGGTTCATAAGGAATTTCTATTTTTTCTAAATCAAAAAACGCTCTAACTGCATTATTGGGAAAAACCCTAGCACCCTCTCTTGTAGAATATCCATCAACAAATCTGGAATATATCATCTGTCTAAAAGCAGCGTCATATGAATATGGGGGTTTGGAAATGCCAGTATTCAGGTCTCCATCTAAACGATTAGCTATTCTCCATAAAGATTTTTCAAATAATTGCCTCTTCCCACGATTATGAAAAGAATAAATTCTAGAATACCAATCTGGATTATGAGATTGAGCAAATCTTATTTTATGACTAGAATGTTGTTCAACAGGAGCAGGGATTAAAACTACTTCAAGCCCGTTATTTAATAATTCATCATATAATATTTTTCCTTCTTCAATAAATAATTCTCTTGGAAAATAAGGAAGATAAGCTAATCTCTTTTCAGGAATCCATATCTCTTTTTCGCCCATTGACTTCTATAAAACTCAGCGTTTTTAAGGATTTATTTGATGTAAAGAATAAGATTCACTTAATCAAAATCAATTTCGGTTGCAAATTTATCAGCGGATTTTATGCGTTTTGCTTTAATTTTTTCCTGTAGTTCTCTTATTCTTTCTATATTATTCAGCCTAAATTCAGCAAGCCAGCTTTCATAATCTTTATCTTCAATTTGAAGTATAGGAAAAGGAGTTATTTCATTTTCATTCATTTTCATTCCTGCTGGAAGAATTGTTCTTGTTAATTTGTAATTTTCAGGATTAATCCCACAATCAGTCAGAAAAACTTCTGGGGAAGTGAATAATTTAACTAATCCGCTTTTAGGAATTTGAGTAAGGGGGTCAGGAACTGCTTTTTTTGTTTTCTTGTTTTCTTCATATCTTGAAAAAGGAGAAGAATCAGAATCATGCATATTTAGAGATATACTAAAAGGTATAAAAATCATAAAATCAGTTCTTTTTGAAAGAAGGGTAATCATCTTTTTAAGGATATTTTCTTTTTTCCTTAAACTAACAATCGGCTTGTCTACTCCATACCTACAGACCGAATAAAAAATCTTTCTATTATCAATTGAAACTCCTTGATGTAAAAAGTACTGGTCAAATTGTATATCTCTTAATTTTAATGGTCCTCCTACACGAATTGCTTTAGAATCAATTAATTTATCTTCACAAATTACGTCTGGATGAAGATGCCCATATCCACTTTTTAATAAATTTCTATTTCTATTCCATTTTCCTCCAGTAATTGCTGCTGTTAAAATTTCATAAAAAAAGGCAATCCTAGACATATATCCTTGTTCTGAAGTAGAATCTTTGTGGGAAGGGAATAATTTTTCCTGAACAGAATAACTTGGCAATGGATAAACAGGGTTTTTTTCAATAACCTCTATGGGATTATTAGTCATATAATCCTCCAATGTCAAAGTATCAAATTTTTCCCTCATCTACCTCTATAAAACTCAACGTTTTTAAGGATTTATTTGATAAGAGTTATTACTTAACTATCCCTAAATTCTCTTTGGTAAAAGAATTTGAAAATTTCATAAAAGAACCAGTAAGAACATAATAGCAGCGAATGGATTTGAACCATTGACCTCCGGGTTATGGGCCCGGCGAGCACTCCAGACTGCTCTACGCTGCTAAGGACTGATATAAATTGATATAAAAAGAAGCTTTTAAAACTTACTTTACTGATTTTGAGATAGGTAAAAAAGAAAGATTAAAAAGCCCAATTCTTTACTTTATTTTAGCCCTTCATAGCATAATGGTAATGCAGTCGGCTGTAGACCGGCCTATCCAAGTTCGATTCTTGGTGAAGGGATATAACAACAGATTGTAAATCTGTTTTATTTTTTTAAGACATCGGAAAAAGATATTTCGTTGATTGTTCGATATCAGCCTTGAGCAGTATTTTAAAGGGAAGATTATGCGAAGGAAACCGATAAGGTGTCCGCGCTTGGTGAAGGGATATAATAAACTAAAAGTTTTATTTCTTTCAAGATATCAAAGAAATTTCTTTTTCTCTTAAAAAATAAATAAAAATAATAATAAAAGCATCATAGAAATATTTAAAAGAAGAACATACTAATTAAAATCAACAATAAAAAGGGGAGAAGATGAAAAAAGAGGAAAATTCTGAAGAAGAGGAAGAAGATTTCGAAGGATTCATTGATGATCTCGAACTCGATAGCTAATTTTTATTTTTTTATTTTTTTATTTTTAATTCTGTGGTTTTATTTCTAAAATTACCTTATTATTTTCTTTGGTAATTTCTTCAAAATAAGAATCGGCATTTATTGTTATTTTATTTACATTCATTTGTGGAACCCAAATATTTTCCATGCTAATAAATCGACCATATCCTATTTGGAGAGCCTGCAAATCAACTTTTTCTACAAGTTTATCGCCAGCATAAATAGTAACATTAAATTCTGCTGAATCTCTAAATCCTCCGTTCATAACAGAAAAATTAATCTCCAAAAATCTTCCTTTCATTATTCCAGAAACATTTTCCAAAATTAAATCTGGATAGCTGGGAGTAGAATAAAGTTCATTGATAAGTTGAATGACGTCATTGCTGATTGTTTGTCCACAATCAGTTACATTATACATAATATTGTTCGGGTTAGTTGAATGCTTAAACCCAAGAACATGCAAAAGTTCATGTGTTGCAACATTAGGGTTTGGGCAATTAGAATTTTTGATTAACAATATTTCTCCCTTTGTAATTATATCAAAATTTCTCGCAACAGTAATATTTATCGGTCCACCTTCTCCAGCAACAAACATCCCATTATCATACCTGTTTTTTTCTTGACAAGTTATTGAAATTTCTTCATGGGTTAAAACAGGATAGAATCTTAACAAAGTAATATTTGCCATATTTTCAAAAGCATATTGCATATCATTTTCTTTCTGAAGATTACAATCGGAAATTTTATAAGAAATATCATTAGAGGGAAATCTCATATTTGGATAAAACTGCATTTCAACACTTCCATCGGCAAGGCTAAAATTAGAATTTTTAGGAGATGAAACAAAATGAATGATGTTAAAAGGAGTAAAGTAAAAAATTAACATTGAAATTAAAATTAAAACGAATATCAAAGTTAAAATAAATTTAAACCCCATTTATTCATTTATTCTCTGTCTTATATAAATTTGTTGCTTCGTCACACTAAATTTGAGATTTGATTTTAAAAAAATAAAAAAAGAAGTAGATATTTAATGACTAATCACCAGTCTTCATCATCTGAACTTTTATCGTCATCTTCTTCATCTATATCTTCATCTTCATCAAATTCTTCTGAATCGCTTTCTTCGCTGATTTCTTGTGTTTTTTCTTTTGCCATTTTAATAAATTTACCTCATATTTATTTAAGTAAAAATGAGAAGAAAATTCCTTTTTTAAAGCTTTTGCTTGATTGCATTATCAATAATTGTATAAGTTTCAGGATATCTGTTTGGATAGATAATATATTCATGGAGAAATTCAAAATTTAGTTCATTACATATTCCATCAACATTATAATTAATAGCAGAAGGCAAGTACTGACTTAAATTTTTTATAATGCCATCTCCAGTTTCATCTCCCATGTTACATCCAGTTCCAATAATATTGAATGTTGAAACAAATTCTGAAGGGAGATTATTCAATCTATAAATAAATGTGCTATTTTCATTCATTTCATCACAAGTTATTTTAGGTCCAAGAACAGAACAATAATCTTTAACCTTATCACTCACTCCATGATTTGGAACCGTGACTAAAATTATTCTATCAACATCT
>JBBSXF010000070.1:0-1593 GCA_038045905.1 Nanobdellota archaeon | reverse complement strand
GAAGTTTATTTTTTGCTACTTTTTGTTTCTTTATTTTTATTTATGGCAATATTAATGCCCCATAAAGAAGAAAGATTTCTTTTGCCTATTCTTCCCGCTATCTGTATCTTGGGGGGATTTTTTTTAGATATAATTAATATTAAAGTTAAGCACAAAATTGTTGTTCTTGTAATACTTCTTTTATCTTTATCTTTTTTTATTTACCTCAACTTTTCTGATACTTATAAAAACTCCTATAATCAAAAAAATGATTGTTTTTTAAAAGGAAATGCTTTTTTAAGAAATACTTCTGTTAATGTGGTGATTGTAACAGAAAATTCTCCAATTACTTATTATTATACAAAACGTGAGACACGTTTTTATCCAAATGTGTGGAGCACAGATTCAATAAAAAGTCTTGTGAATAGTTATAAAAATCAAGAGGTTTATATTTTCTTCTCAAATGCAAACACCGATTTGGCAGAAAGACAAAAACAAGATTTAGATTTTAATTTTCCCCTTGTTTTTAATTGTGAAAATAGCATTTTAATATATAAAGCAACTTAATTTTGTTTACTGAAACCTTTAAAATATCAGACTTATTCTTATTCTTATGAGTTCAATGAGCAAGACTGTTGATGAGATTGATAGTGCAAGAGAAAAAGAGGATTTGAAAAAATTAGAAGCTGTTTTTTTTGTTAGTGCAAGATTTTTGAATATGCAGGAATTAATTTCTCTTACTGATTTAAATCCAATCATAATTCAAGAACTTATTGAAAAATTGCAAGAGAAATATGACAAGCAAGATTCTGCAATTGAAGTTATTGAAAAAAATAAAATGTGGAAGATGGATGTTCGTTCACAATATTATAACATAATAAACAAATTGGCTGGAGGAAAATCCGAATTTACCAAAGCAGAACAGGAAACTTTGGGTATAATTGCTTTCAAACAACCAATAAAACAATCTGTTATAATAAAAATAAGGGGAAATAAAGCTTATGAACATGTGCAGAAATTTGTTGATGTTGGACTTTTAAAAAAGAAAAAAATTGGACACACACATGAATTATCATTATCAGATGATTTTTATGATTACTTTACCTTTCAAGGAGAAAATTCAGTGCAAGAATCTTTAAAAATATCTAATCCTGAAAATTGAAATGAAGTTTTTGCCTGTAGTTTACCTGACCTATATGTTTATTTCCATGTATCTTCTTTTCTTTTCCCTAATCTTATATTTTAATAATAAAAAACATCTTTTTGAATATCCCTTAGTAACTAAAAAGTATAGTGTTTCTTTTGTAATTCCAGCTTATAATGAAGGACAAACAATAAAAGATACTATTAACCACATTTTTGCTATTGATTATCCGAATATTAAAGAAGTGATTGTTGTTAATGATTGTTCTACTGATAATACTAAAAAAGTAGTGGAGGATTTACAGAAAAAATATCCCAATCTAATTTTAATAAACAATCCAAAAAATTTGGGAAATGCTGGAAGAACTAAAAATGTTGGTTTAAGATATGCAAAAGGAGAGTTGATAGCATTTGTTGATGCAGATAGTTATCCTGCAAAAGATTCATTACAAAAAATGATTGGCTTTTTTG
>JBBSXF010000069.1:0-4172 GCA_038045905.1 Nanobdellota archaeon | reverse complement strand
CGATTTGTAAAACTTTCAATTTTTTCTCCTTCTTGCTTGTCAATTGAAAGTGAATTCATCAGTTGAGGGATAAAATTATTGAAATCAACTGGATTTTGCTGTGAATAAATTTTTATTGTTTCTTCTTCAATGTTGTCTATATTTTTCACTTCTATTTCCATTTCAACTTCTTTTGTTTTTAGTTCATGGGTATTTTTCAAAAGGAAATAGGCTTTTTTTCTTGTAGCTGTTTCCTCTATTTGGGAAAATTTAATATCAGAACTGCTTCCTTTTTCCAATTCGCCTTTTAGTCTCAATAAGATTATTTTATCTTCAACGTCTCTTTTTTCTATCTCTGAAACTATTTGTTCTGTCGCGTTTAAAGCATTTTTTAATTCAATTTCAATCAAAATAGTTTCTTTTATTTTAAGCTCAATCTTTTCAAGAGAAACCTGCTTGTTTGTATCAACGATATAAAAACTTCCATTTTGCAAATCTTCCAATTCTTGAAAATTGTTTGGGAAAATAGGGCCTGGATAAACAAAATTTTGATATTGAAAATCTATATGCAAATGCCCCAAAGCATAATAATCTGCTGGAGGAAGCAAATCTGTTTCAATTGCATCTATTGGCAATGTTCCTTTTGCCTTGTCTATTGTTGTATGAAGCATGAAAATTTTAAACAAACCAGGAGAATCATTTAATTTTATTTTTCTTAAATCTGGAATTTCCAATCCTGATTTTTTTCCTGGATACCCATAAATTGCAACCCCCCCGAAAATTGTGGGGTTAAGTATTATTCTTTCTTCACTTTCTTCTATATTCATTACGTTTTTACAAAATCCTGCTTTTTCCAAAACATCTAAAAAGGTTTTTCCGGATATAGAATAATCATGACTTCCTGCTATAATAAAACAGGTAAGCTTAGCATCTTTTAATCTTTTAAACTCGGCGAAAGTTTCTTTTAATATCTCAATTGGAGGATATGCTGAATCAAACAAATCTCCTGAAATAAGAATAAAATCTACTTTCTTTTCTATACATACATCAATTGCTTTTTTAAAAGAACGAAAATTCAAATCTTGTAATTGCTGTTGCTTCCATCCTCCTAAATGAACATCTGATATATGTGCAAATCGTACCATTTTACTTTACCTTCCTTTTTATGAATTTAATTAATTTTAACATACTTATCCCCTATAAGACTGCAAGTTTAGATAAAATAAAGAGATATATAAAATTGATTGTGATATATTATTTGATATATCCGCCTTTCTGCAGATTCCAAAGATGTTTGTATTCCCCTTGTTCCTTGATTAGTTTATTGTGATTGCCAATTTGAACTATTTTTCCGTTTTTTAATACAACTATCTTGTCTGCACTCATTATTGTTGAAAGACGATGAGCTATCATAATTGAAGTTCTTCCTTCAAGAAGAGTTTTCAAATCTTTTTGGATTTCGTGTTCTGTCTCTGAATCAAGAGAAGAAGTTGCTTCATCAAGAACAAGAACTTTCTTGTCGGCAAGTATTGCCCTCGCTATTGAAACCCTCTGTTTTTCTCCTCCTGAAAGTTTGACTCCTCTTTCCCCAACAATTGTATTCTCTTTGGTTGGAAAATTTTTTATTACTTTATCAAGCTGAGCAAATTTTATTGCTTTCATTACTTCTTCTTTTGAAGCTTCTGGTTTTGAAAATTTTACATTGTTAAAAATAGTATCATCAAATAAGACACAATCTTGGGGAACAATACTAAGTTCTGCTCTTAAAGATTCTTGCTTAAACTCATTAATATTTTTATTATCTATTAAAATTTCTCCTGAATCAACATCATATAATCTGTAAAGAAGTTTAATCAATGTTGTTTTTCCAGAACCAGAATGTCCCACCAACGCTACTTTCTCTTTTGGGGCTATTTTCAAGCTGAAATCTTCGAATATTTTTCTTTTTCCATAATTAAATGAAATATTTTTTAACTCTATTTCCCCGTTCTTTATTTTTAAGTTATTTGCATGAGGCTTATCTTTTATTTCATTCTGGAATTTTCCATATTCAAACAGCTCTTGAAAATCTGTCATAGACTTCCAAAAGTTTCTTATCCCATTTACAAACCCAAACATAGGTCCAATTAATCCCAAATAAGTAGTATAAATGAAAGCGAGAGTTCCTAAAGATATTTGATTTTCCAAGAAGCTAGAAAGTGAGAAATAAAATAAAGCAAGGGTTCCAACAGATAAAATAAAACCTTGCCCCGCACTAGTCCCTCTAAAATAATTCCAAAAAGCAAGTTGGCTATTCTTTGTTTTTGAACTTAATTGCTTATACCTCAATTGAATATAATCCTCTTTTCCATAATGTCTAATCGAATCAATATTCATGAAAAAATCTGCAGTGTTACCTTTTTCTATATCTTCTGTTTTATTAAGTATTATATTTGAATTTTCTGATTTTTTTTGCATAAAATAACTAAAAGAAATAAAAACCCCCATTGTTAGAAAGATGATTAAAGCAGATAATTTATTCAAGTAAAGGAGAGCAGTTATTGCAACAATTAATTCAATAGTTAACGGGCCAAACTCAAAAAGCAAAGAATCGTTAAGTCGTTCCATCGCACCTGTCCCCCTTGAAAGTCTGGAAATTAGGCTTCCTGTTTTATGAGTGGTATGAAAATTATAATCTAATCCAAGAATATGCTTAAAGTATTTTTTCTTTAAGTCATAAATCGTTAAAGCATCCAGTTTATTATTAAGATTTAGTTTAGTCCAATTTATTAATACGCTAAATAAGATTATGAAAATATAAACTACGGCAATTACCAGCAAGATATTTTAAAAAGAAACTGAATCAAGGTTACCTGCAGAAAAATCAGTTCCTTTATCTATTATTACTTTAAAAAAATATTTGTCAGCTATCTGTTTTATTCCGTTTAATGAAATAACGAAAATAAGAAGGAATATCAAAAGTTTGTATTTTTTCAAATAAGAAAGATATTCCTTAAAATTACGCTTGATATCTATCTTTTCACCTTTTTTTGTCTTCATAAAATAAAGAAGTAAATATATTTTATAAATTATATTAAAGAGTAAAACAAATCCCTAAACTTTAAATATTCATAATTCTCTATGAATTAGTAAAAGAGATAAAATGAAATTCAATATACTTTTTGGCGGACAAGCAGGGCAGGGTCCTAATATACTTTCTATACTATTAGGAAAAGCATTGATAGAAAGAGGATACTATGTATTTATGTCAAGAGACTACCAATCCTTAATAAGAGGAGGACATAATTTCAATGTTTTAACATTTTCAGACAATCCAGTTTACAGCAATGATTCAAAAATAGATTTAATTATTGCTTTAGATGAAAACACAATTAAAGTGCATAAAAAAGAATTAAAAGAAAATGGACACATCATTTCGGGGGAAGAAAAGGGAAACATGTATTATGCTGGAAGATTATTCAAAAGTTTATGCCTTGATTTTAATGTTTTAGAAGAGCAATTAAAAAAACTTAAAGACAGATTTGAAGAAAATATGAAAGATGCAAAAGAGGGTTATGAAGAGGAGAAAAAAACAATGTGCAAGGTTCTTATTAATAAAAACAAATTATCTTTTATGAATGGAAACAAGGGAATTTCAGAAGGTGCAATAAAAGCTGGACTAGATATTTATTATGCATATCCCATGACTCCTGCGACAAATGTTTTAGGAGAATTAGCTGAAAAACAAATTGAAAATAATCTTATTGTTCTTGAATTGGAAAGTGAAATTGCTGTGATTAATGCGGCAATAGGAAGTGCAATTACTGGGGCAAAAACAATGATTGGAACAAGCGGAGGAGGGTTTGATTTAATGACAGAATCCTTAAGCTTATCTGGAATTGCAGAATCTCCTCTTGTTATTTATTTATCTTCTCGTCCTGGACCTTCAACTGGAGTTGCAACTTATACTGCTCAAGGAGATTTAGATTTAGCAAGACACTCTGGACATGGAGAATTTCCTAGAATGGTTCTTGCTCCTGGAAATCCTAGAGAAGCAGAAGAATTGACTAGTCAAGCATTTTATTTTTCACAGAAATTTGGAATCCCTGTAATTCTTCTTGCTGATAAACATCTTGCAGAGAGCATTTACACTTCAGACAAAGAAGCAAAAATAACTCCCTCAAAAAAGATGGTTGCATTAAAGAGATTTAATA
>JBBSXF010000068.1:0-3141 GCA_038045905.1 Nanobdellota archaeon | reverse complement strand
CTGGATTGCGTTGGTAAAAAATTTTAAATAATTCTTGCCTTATTAAAGTTATTAAGGTTATCAAATTTGTGGAAATAAATAGGAAAAGAGTTCTGCAAAATATTAGGAAGATTAGGTTTTGAAAAAGTCCTGTGTAATTTTAAGGACATAATAAAGGTATAAAATATACCATTCTTTGGTATGAATTAAACCATTAAAATTTTAAAAACCAAAACTTTATAAGGTATAAAATATACCCTTCTTTGGTATGAATTAAACCATGAAGTAGAAAAAATAAAATGACTTCAATAGAAGAACATAAAAAGAAAATTAAAGAACATTTAGAAGAGATAGAAGACGCAGTAGAAGAAGGAATTGAAAATAAACCAGTAACTATTGGTTTTCATTGTTCTGCTTGCTCTACCCAATTTTTAGAGCTTTTTTTACACGTTACTAACAGAATTTCTATTGGGAAAATAATAAAACATGATTGGTTTAAAAGACCAAGTCCAGAACAAAAAAAGGAACATTTAATAGAAAGAAAATTGCCAGTTAATTTTGACAAAAAAAATGAAGTTTATAATCTAATTTATGATTTGGAAGAAGAAAGAAATATTTTAATGTACGGAAAGCCGACAAAAGAGCAGATAAAAAAAGTTTTGAATATCTTCTTAAAATTAAAAGGAATTTTTGAGGATTTGTTAAAAAATGAAAACTTTGAAGTCTAAAGAATTAATTGCTTATGCCTCTGCATTTGTATCATTTATACTACCTAAAATAGAGGTAAAAGAAATTATCTTGTTTGGTAGCGTGGCTAGACAAGAATCAGGAAACGAAAGCGATATTGATTTATTCTTTAATACAGAAGAAGGAGAAGATGAAAAGAAAGTAATAATTGAAATGGAATTGAAAAAATTCTATAAATCAAAGATAGCAGAAATTTGGTTTTTAAAAGGCGTAAAAAATTCAATTAATGTTAATATTGGGAATTTAGATGAATGGAAATTAAAGAGGAGTATAATCAGCGATGGAATTTTTTTATATGGGAAATACAAGGAAACTCCTGAAAACTTGAAAAATTTCACTCTTTTTAATATAAAACCGATAAAAAATATAACAAAGAGGAATAAGATAATCAGAGGATTATTTGGTAGAAGAGAAAAAAATTATATTCTCCAAGGGTTAGTGCAAAAATTTAACGGGAAAAAATTATCTCCCACATCTTTTATCATTAAACAAGAAAATTCAAATGAGATAATAGATTTTCTTGGGAAAGAAAAAATTAGTTATAACTTTTTTGAATTGTGGACTGACCAGATAGTTTAATTGGAATATCAGAGAGTTAAAAGGAAAACAATTATTATTTCTTGCGAAGTATTAATCATGTTTTGCGGAAATAATTCTCCAATTTTATGTTTCAGATAATGCTGGAAATGAAACTACTAGCAGTGTGAGTTTTTCTGTCACAGAATAATTTATCGTTTTTGTTTGACTTATCTTATTTAAATTATTAAAGTTATTAAGGTTATCAAATTTGTGGAAATAAATAAGAATTGTGCTGGTAGAAAATGGGGGGGAAATAGGAAGTTTTATATATAATCGGATTATATTTGGTACATATGGTTCAAAATAAAGACAATTTAGACTTGGAAGTAATTTTGGTACTTCTGAAAAATAAATCATATCTAAGAGAAATAGCTCGTATTCTTAACCAATCTCATTCTACTCTTTCAAGAAAAATTGATAATTTAATAAAAGAAAATGTTTTGGATTACAAGAGAGAAGGAAAAAACAAGATATTATTTATAAAGAATAATTTAAAATCAAAAAATTATATTTATTCCGCAGAGATTTATAAACTGAATAAATTAATTAAGAAACATTCGGAGTTATCTATAATTTTTGAAGATTTAAAAAAGAATTTTAAGAAGGGGATGATTATTCTATTTGGGAGTTATGCAAAAGGCAATTCTAAAGAAAATAGTGATATAGATATTTATTTGGAGACAAATAATCTTAAAATTAAAAACAAATTAAGAGAATTAAATTCAAGATTAAGTATTAAAATAGGCAAGTTTGATGCAAACTCTTTACTTATAAAGGAGATTATAAAAGAGCATGTAATCATAAGGGGGGTGGAAGAATTTTATGAAAGAAATAAATTTTTTGAGGAAACTTAAAAGAGAAGGAAAACTTGAATTAGTTAACCCCTCTGAAGAAATTAAATTATCTTATTTGATAAAAGCAGAAAATTGCTTTAAGTCTGCTAAACTGCTTTTTCAAAACCAACTTTATGAAAATTCTGTTTCTGAGGCATATTATTGTATGTATAGCTCTCTGCTGGCTTTATTATTTAAGATAGGAATAAAATCGGAGAATCATTCAGCTTCAATAATATTATTTAGAAAATTATTTAATAATTTAGATCTAGCAAAAATAATTTCTTGGGCAAAGGAAGAAAGAATTGACAAGCAATATTATGTTGAAACTAAACAAATAATAAAAGTTACAAAAGAATCCTGCAATGAAATGATTTTCAAAGCCGAGAGTTTTCTTATTAAGATGAGGGTTTTAATAAATGAATTAAATAATGAGAAAATAAACTCTATTAAAGAAAATTTTAATAATTTATTTGTTTAATGAAAAGAAAAATCAAGCGATGAAAAAATCGCTTTGCAATTTATGGGCAGAGGAATTGTGCTAAATTAGAAATTAACGGAAAAGAAACAATTAAAAAGTAGTAACATTGTTAAATTTTTATGAAAAACTTAAAAAATTTATTGCTATCAATTCCCTTAATACTTTCAATTAGCTGTGCTACTTTAGATAAAAAGAACATTGAATTATCCAAGATTAAAAATGTTGGAATGTTAATACAAAATTCCGGTTTGTTTTATGAAGATTATTTTACATACACAAAAATAGGGATTGAAAAATTTAAATTAAAAGAGGCTAATCCAATAGCTAAAATATATCAAGATAATCTTCCGTGGGAATTGGTTTATATTAGAGTAATTGGAAAGCAATTATTAGAAAATGGTTTATCTTACAAAATAGATAAATCGGGTATATTAGCGAGTATAATTCATGGAACAACTGCTTTGATAGAAATTTTGGCAATTCAAAATAATTCCAGACTTTTAACATCTTTAGGTTGGAAAG
>JBBSXF010000067.1:0-3981 GCA_038045905.1 Nanobdellota archaeon | reverse complement strand
ACTTTGATTTTTCTAAACTATTTTAGGGTAGGACATATGTCTGGTGGGAGCACAAGCTTTAATTTTTAACAACATTTAAAAACCGCTCCTTCTTCAACATTTTAAGGAATATCTATTGATTATAGATTATCATCATATTCACATCACATTCCCGTTCACTTTAAGGGAGATAGTAAGTAGGTTACAGAGTCCAATAATTCTGTAGATATTTCTAAGAAATCCTAGATTTCAAAATAAATTAAATAAGGAAACAAAAAAAATGGCAAAAATAAGTCCAGTATCAATAAAATATATGATACATGCGAATTTTTCAGCAGAAGGCGCTTTAGAAAAGCCTGACGTAATCGGAGCTATATTCGGACAAACAGAAGGACTTTTGGGAGCAGAACTTGAAATGAGAGAACTCCAAAAAGAAGGAAAGATTGGAAGAATAGAAGTTGATTTGCACAAAGAAGGAAAAAATACTATTGGATTGATAAATATTCCAACAGCATTGGACCAATCAGAAACAACTTTGATAGCTGCTGCAATTGAAACAATAGACAGAATCGGCCCTTGTGATTCTCAAATTGAAGTAGAAAGAATCGAAGATGTCAGAGGAAGCAAAAGAGATTATATTGTTGAAAGAGCAAAAAAACTTATGCAAGAAATTCACGGAACAACTGATTCAAGAGAAATTTCTGCAGAAATAAAAGATTCTGCAAGAATAGCTGGAATCAGAGAATACGGAGATAACAAACTGCCTTGCGGAGATATTTCTGGAAAAGAAATAATTGTAGTAGAAGGAAGAGCAGATGTTGTCAACTTGTTAAGAAATGGAGTAAACAATGTTATCGGAATGAATGGAACAAAACTTCCTGATGAAATCAAAGAACTCGGCAAAGAAAAGGAAATAACTTTATTTGTTGATGGAGACAGAGGCGGAAAGCTTATTGCTCAAAATGTCACTGATAATGCAAATGTAAAGTATATTGCTGTTGCTCCAGACGGAAAAGAAGTTGAAGAGCTAACAGGAAAAGAAATACTGATGAACTTGAGAAAGAGAATTCCCGTAAGGGAATTCCTTTCGGGTTCTCAAGATAGAAATAGAGAAAGATATAATTCAAGAGAAAACTCAAATTCAAAAAGAAGCGAGCCAGCAAGGCAGGAAAAAGTTGAAAAAAAAGAAGACTTTGAATTAGATGAAGAAAAAAAGAACAAATTAAAAGAAATATTAAACGAAAATAAAGGTGCTGGAAGAGCAGTAATTCTTAATAATTCATTAAAAGAAATAAAAACAGTTTCTCTAAAAACTCTTGCAGGAACTTTAGCAAGACTGCATGAAAAACCAGCAATAATTGTAATTGATGGAACAGCTACAAGTTCAATAATCAGCTCTGCAGAAGAAGCAGGTTGCAAAGCAATAGTAGCAAAAAACTTTGCAACAACAAACACAAGCATGAAGCTGTTGAGTTTGTAAGATAAAAACTAATCTTTATATTTATACAAATTAAAATAATAATTTATTGAAGTTAAAAAATCGTATATATCTAATTGGGCAGTTATAACTGCTATATCTGCTTCATATTCTTCAGCAACTTTTTCTATTTCTATTCTTAATTTTCTTTTAATTTTGGATTTATCAAATCCTGTTATTGGAGAGATTTCTACTTTCCTCACAAGCTTGAGTTCATCCAGATTTATTCTTAATTTTTTAGTGTCTTTTATTGAAAGGATAATACAAGTTCCTAAATCTTTTTGTCCCATTATTATCCCCATTAATAAGAATTTATAAATTTTCTCGTAGATAAAACTTCCTTTCTCTTTCTACCATGTTAGGTTCTTTCTTCCTCAAAGAACCCACTTTTTTCCCCTCGATAAAACCTCTTTCACCAAGAAAGAAAGTAACATGTCCTCGCTTGTTACTTACAATGAGTACTTCTTAATAAGAACGTTTATGTTGTCACCATAAAGTTTATAAATGATTTTTGCCCTTATAAAAGTACAGAAAACGAAGCTTTTCTGCAATTAAAAAATGAATAAAAATATAAAAATGAATGCCAAAAAAACTTTGGTTTCTTTTTTGTTAATCGCAAGTGTTTTGTTTTTAGCAAGTGCAGTTAGTGCTGTACCAATTGTTAACGCAGTTGGAGACTACACTAGCATATCTGTAAAAGTTAACGGAGATTCTGTTGCTGATACAGCTAATTTGCCAGCTGTTAATGCTGAAGACACCTTAGATGTTAAAGTTAGTTTCACATACAACGGCAGTAATGCTCTTGATAATGCAGAAACTGACAGCATTAAAGTTAAAGTAACTCTTGAAGGCGAAAAGGACGATGTAACTGAATCAACTTCAACATTCGATGTTGAAGAAGGAAAAAATTATGTCAAAACTTTAAGCTTAAAAGTTCCTACAGACTTTGAAAAAAAATTAACAAATGGTGACTTTGCTTTGACCTTAGAAATAGGGGATAGTGAAGTTGTATTAGGTGACTTGCACGTTCAAAGATCATCATACGAAGTATCTATTAAGTCAGTAATGACTTCAGGTGCAGTTGAAGCTGGACAATTAGTTCCAGTTGAAGTTGCATTACAAAATACAGGTTACAACGATCTTGAAGATTTATACGTAACTGTAAAGATACCAGAATTGAACATCGAAAAGAGAGCTTACTTTAGAGACTTAGTAAATGTTGCTTTCGATTTCAGTACAGATGATAATGCTGAGAACACTGTTAGAGGAAATATCAACTTAGATATTCCTTACACAGCTAAAGCAGGTAAATACACACTTGTGGTAGAAGCTGAAAACGATGAAGCTACAGCTACACCAGTTAAGAAAGAAATAACAATATCAAACAGCGTTTCTGACATCGCAATGAAGTCAGGAAATGATTTGGTTTTAATTAACCCAACAAACTCCTTAAAAGTTTACAAGTTAGTTTATAACTCAAATGAAGTTGTTGTTATTTTACCAGCTGCTTCAACTAAATCAGTCCCAATAGAACCATCAACAAACGGAGAAGCTTTCGACGTCTCAGTTTATGCTGGTGAAACTCTTTTGAGCACTGTTAAATTCAGCGGTTCACAAGCAACAGCTCAAGTAACAAGCCCAGTATTCGTACTGACAGTTATACTAGCAATAGTATTCCTTGTTTTGTTAGTTGCACTAGTTGTTTTGATAACAAAGAAACCACAAAAAACCGAAGAATTCGGTGAAAGTTATTACTAAAAATTAGTTTAATTTTTTAATTTTATTTTTTTTTATTTTTTTTATTTTTATAATCATATAAGGGGACTCAAAAAAATGCAAACACTAAAAGAAAAAATACGTGAAATGGAAAAAATCGCAATAGTAAACGTAGGTGCACAAATTAGAGCTAAAAAAACAGAGTTTAGTGAAACAGAATTAGTTTATCTCGGAATTGCAAGAATTATTTTAACTGATGCAATGATGGGAAGAAAATTAGCACATAAACTTAATCAAAATACTATTAATATTAGTAAGATATTAGTTAATTCTGGTATCTCTGGTCCAGAAGCCCAGCAACAAGAAATGTATAAAGCAATAAGAAGACTAGCTTATTTAACTTCTAATCCTGAAGCATTTTATAAAACCGAAGGAGCAGTAGAACTAGCTTCTCTTTTAGACAAAATGTTTGATAGCTATTTTTAATATAAGATTAAATTGCAGTAATTCTTAAAAACAAGTTTAATTATAAAGTGAAATGAAACGTTTGGATAACAATTTAATGAGATGGTTGGCATTTAAAACTGTTAGTAGTCTACTAGAAAATGAAAAAATCCCCGATGAATTTGAGGATATAAGAATTGAAGATATAAAGAAAATTTTTAGGGAATATATTAAAACATTAGATGCTTTAAAAGAAAATCCTCAAAGATTTTATCAAGAAGAACCTTCCAAAAGAGAAGTTTTATTATGTGCTTGTAAAAATATGAGAGACTTTTATAGTAAGTTAGTAGATGAAGAAGACGCTC
>JBBSXF010000066.1:0-15179 GCA_038045905.1 Nanobdellota archaeon | reverse complement strand
TGGAATGCGAGTGTTATCTCTGCAGCAATAGGAGTTTTTACAAGCTATAAAATAAATGAGATTCCAATAGGATTGCTTCGATATATGATTCATGGCTTTCCAGAAATTGCAGCTTATTTCATAACTGCTCTTGCAGGCGGAATGTTCGGAGTTGGAGTTATAAGAAATGGGTTTGGAAATAAGAAATTTTTAAAGGTTTTAATAAATGTTATTGTCCTCATGCTTATCGCTATAGCAATTTTAGTGGTTGCAACTTTCATAGAGGTATATTTCACTCCTCTTCTGTTTAAGTAAAGATACATAATATTTAAATACAATTTCCTGTTTTCTTTTTTAAATGGAAGAGATAAAAAAAGATTTAAATGAAATTGGAAACGAGATAGAAGAAAGAAAAAAGAGTTTAATCCATTTTTTTAAAAAAAGTGGAAATTGGATATTCTATGCAATTTTAGCGGTAATTCTCTTTGTTAGCACTTATATTAGAACATTAAATATGCCTAAACTTAAAGATGTAACAACTGGAACATGGACTTTAGGGCCAGATTTAGATCCGTTTTTGTTCTTGAGATGGGCACAATATATTGCCGAACATGGAAAATTATTTCTTTTGGATACTATGAGGTCTGTTCCATTAGCAAGTATTTGTTCTGGAGATGCTTGTAATGCGATAAATACTGCTGGAGAAATGAAATTGCTTTCTTACCTGATTGTTTGGCTTGATCAATTTTTATCCATATTCAATAAAGAAGTTACTATTACCTATGCAGCAGTTATTCTTCCAGTGATAATGTCTGTTTTAGCAGGAGTTGCTTTCTTTTTATTTGCAAGAAAATTATTTTATAAAGAAAATAAAAATGTAGCAAATATAATTGCTTTGATTTCAACTGCTTTCTTTGTATTAATTCCTTCCTTGCTTCCAAGAACAATTGCTGGAATTCCAGAAAAAGAATCTGTCGCTTTCTTTTTTATGTTTATTGCATTTTATTTCTTTTTAGAATCTTTTACCTCCGAAAAAATAAAAAGAGGGGTAATGTTCGGATTATTAGCTGGAATTGCTACGGGTTTGTTAGGATTAATTTGGGGAGGGGTGGGTTATCCAATAATGACTATTGCGGGGGCAGTATTTTTGATGTTTTTATTGAATAAAATAGATGTGAAAAAATTCTATTTTTATAGTATGTGGGTGATTGGATTTTTATTGGCAACTATGTCTTTCTCAATAAGATATTCTCCAATGAGATTAATTGAATCTTTATCAACTGGATTAATGCTGATGGTGTTACTTATCTTACTTGTTGATTTCTTGTTGATTAAGAAAAAAATAATAAAACTTCCAGAAAAATGGGAAAGGCGGTTATCTCATCCAATTGTATTATTTGCTTTTGTTGGACTTTTTTTCGTTATTCTCTCTTCTATAATTTTTGGAGTTTCATTTATACCCAATAAGATACATAGTGTAATTGATCAAGTAATTTATCCTATCACTCCAGGTAGATTCAGTGTGACTGTAGCAGAAAATAAACCTTCTTATTTTGTGAGTGACTGGAAAAATGACTTTGGCCCGGTTGTTTTTGAAATTCCTTTATATTTCTGGATGCTTATTATCGGTGCTGTTATGTTATTTAATAATTTAATTACCTCCATGAACAAAAAAGAAAAAAGAATAATGACTGCTAGTTATTTTGTTCTTCTCATCTGTTTAATATTCAGTAAATATGCTCCGCATCCGCATCCTTTGGATGGAGAAGGTTCATTAAGTTTGCTAGTTTATTTTGGAGGAGTTCTGTTCTTTGTAGGAAGTTTTGTATATTTCGCTTGGAAAAAACATAAGATAAAAGAATCATTTATGCCAGAAGAAATTAATTTTGGATATGTTCTTTATTTTATCCTTTTAACTATGACTATTATTGGAGCAAGAGGAGCAGTAAGATTGATAATGGTGCTTGGAGCCATAAGCCCTATTGCTGTTGCGTTTCTAATTGTTAAAATTGTTCAAAAATATCTAAAGGAAAAAGAGGAATTTAATAAGTTATTAATAGGGATTTTAGTTTTAATAGTCCTTATAAGTTCAATATTTACAATATGGGCATATTACAAAAATGATATAAATATGGCGGAAAACTATGCTCCGACAATGTATACCCAACAATGGCAGAAAGCAATGGCATGGGTAAGAGACAACACTCCTACAACGGCAGTATTTGCCCACTGGTGGGATTATGGATATTGGTTGCAATCCATTGGAGAAAGAGCAACAATTTTAGATGGAGGAAATGCTATTGGATACTGGAATTATTTTATGGGAAGGCATGTTTTAACTGGAACAGATGAACAGATGGCATTGAATTTTCTTTATGCTCATAACGGAACTCATCTTTTAATTGATTCAACAGAAATAGGAAAATATGGAGCATTTTCAAGTATAGGTTCCAATGCTGAATATGACAGATATTCTTGGATTCCAACAATGTTATTAGATTCAACACAAACTCAGGAAAAGAATAATGAAACTCTCTCAATTTATCCTGTGGGAGTTCCGTTAGATGAAGATTTAATTTTAAATGAAAATGGGATAGATATTTTATTGCCTCAACAAAGTGCAGGAGTTACTGCGATTGCTATAAGAGAAGGAAAGAATAAAGAAATCCTTCAACCAATTATCTTTTTTACATATAATGGTAAACAATTTCAGCAACCATTAAAAAATATTTATTTAAATGAAAAATTGTATGGATTTGATAATGGATTTGATGCAGGGATATTCATATTTCCAAAACTAGAAATTGTTGATAACGGAAGAGTAAACATGGTAGAAAATGGAGCAGCATTATATTTAAGCAAGCGAGTTATTCATTCGCAGTTAGCAAACTTGTACTTATTTAATAAACAGTCAAATTATTTCAAATTAGCATATACTGGAGATAATCTTATAATGGAAGATTTGAAAAATCAAGGAGTCAATAATTTTGGAGATTTCGTATATTATCAAGGATTCCAAGGACCAATAAAAGTCTGGGAAGTTTCTTACCCCTCAGGAATGGAAATTAATCAAACTTATTTAGAATTAGAATATCCGGCCGAATTGGAAACAGTAAACAGGGGGTATTAAAATGAATATAATTTTGCTGATTCCTTTATTGCTAAGTTTTTTAACGGGATTGTTTCTCGTCCCATTTTGGATTCGGAAGGCAAAAGAAATTGGACTTGTCTGGGAAGATATGAATAAACCAGAACATCCAAAGAATGTTGCTGGCTCTGGGGGAGTTGGAGTTTTTTTGCCTTTTATTTTGGGAACTCTCACGTACATTGCAATAAAAACATTTTATTTCAAATCCGAGGATAATTTAATAGAAATTTTTGCATCATTAAGCGTTGTATTGATAATCGCATTTATTGGTATTTTAGACGACTTGCTTGGATGGAAAAAAGGAGGGCTAACGAAAAGGTCAAGATTAATTCTTCTTTTATTTGCTTCTATCCCTTTAATTGTAATAAATGCTGGAGAATCGACTGTGATGGACATGAATCTAGGATTGCTTTATCCTTTGATTATAATCCCTTTGGGGGTTATTGGAGCGTCTGCAACATTTAATTTTCTTGCAGGATATAATGGATTAGAAACCAGCCAGGGAATAATAATTTTATCTTCTATGGCTTTAGTAACATTTAGCATGGGAAATAAATGGCTGAGTGTAATTCTTTTATGCATGGTTGCATCACTGATTCCTTTTTATATATTTAACAAAAATCCTGCAAAGGCATTTCCCGGAAACATATTAACATATTGCGTTGGAGCATTAATCGCGTGCATAGCAATACTTGGAAATATTGAGAAAATAGCATTATTCTTTTTTATTCCTTACATTTTTGAAACTATCCTTAAATCCAGAGGAAAACTTGTTAAGCATAGTTTTGCAAAAGTTAACCCTGATGGAAGTTTGGAACCTCCTTATGAAAAAATTTATGGATTAGAACATTTAGCGATTCATATATTAAAAAGAATAAAACCAAGCAAAAAAGTTTATGAAACAGATGTGGTTTATCTAATTAATTTCTTTCAAATATTAATAGTAATACTTGGTTTTGTTATATTTTGGAAAGAAATATTTATTGGAATGCCAAACTTCTTTTAATGATGTATATATCCTTAGATAATTAATCTTTTAAGGAATACAGGCAATGCTAAATAGTGATTTCAATAGTAATCCCAGCATATAATGAAGAAAAGAGAATAGGAAGGATGCTTGAAAGTTATGGTTCTTTTTTTGAAGGAAAAAGAAGAGAAAAAGAAATAGATGATTTTGAAATTTTAGTTGTAATAAATGGTACTACTGACAGAACAGAAGAAGTGGTTAAACTTTTCTCAAAAAAATATTCTCGAATAAGATATCTTAATTTTAAAGAGGGAGGAAAGGGATTTGCAATAGTTGAGGGATTTAAGGAGGCATTAAAGAATAAAGGAAATGAATTAATTGGTTTTGTAGACGGAGACTTATCAACTCCTCCCGAAGCATTTTATGATTTAATTAAGAAGGTTAATAGGTATGATGGAATAATTGCAAATAGGTGGGATAAGAAAAGCATAGTTACTCCCAAACAGAGTTTTTTGAGGAGATTTGTGAGTAGAGGATATAATTTTGGTGTAAGAACTCTGTTTCTATTTCCCTATTCAGATACCCAATGCGGAGCAAAATTATTCAAAAGGGATATTTTAGAGAAAAATGTAACAAAATTTGGAAAAAGCAAATGGGGATTTGACATCGTTTTGCTATACTGTTTAAAAAAAGAAAGTCATGCAAGAATAATCTCTATTCCAACAATCTGGCATGATGAAGCAGGTTCTCATATTAACTTAAAAAAAACTCCGATTATGATGCTTGCCTCTGCAGTAAGATTAAGATTAAGCCATTCTCCTTTCAATTTTATTGTTAGATTATACAGAAAATTGCCCGATAAGATTAAAATGCATTAAAGATACATAATCTTTAAATAACCCAAATCTCCCCTAATAAAATGAAGATTCTTATTGGTTACCCTCCCACAAAATCTGAAAAAGGAGTTGCTTTATTGAGTCAGAATAGGCAGTTTCAATGGTTTTCTAATCCAAGTTATATTTTTCCTGTCATTTTAGGAAGTGCAGCTACACTATTAAAAGAAAACGGGCATGAAGTTATATGGATGGATGCGATAGCTGAAAAAATTTCTTGGGAAGGATTTATCAAAGTAATAGAACAAAAAAGTCCAGATTTATTTATTTTTGAAACAAAAACTCCTGTTATAAAACAACATTGGAAGATTATTGATAAATTAAAAACACAATTTCCAAATTTAAAAATTGCACTTATAGGAGACCACGTTACATCTTTTCCCGAAGAAAGCATGAAAAATTGCAAAGTTGATTTTGTTTCTTGCGGAGGAGATTTTGATTTTAACCTAAATGAATTATGTTCTTGGATTTCTAAAAAGAAAAATAAATGTCCGGAAGGAATTTGGTACAGAAAAGAAAATAAAATAATGAATTCTGGAAAGGCAAGTTTAAAACATAATTTAGATGAGCTTCCTTTTATAGACAGAGAGTTGACTAAATGGCGACTTTATGAAAAAGAATACAATTTGCAAGGAAAACCATTTTTTTATATTATGTCTGGAAGAGATTGCTGGTGGGGAAAATGCAAATTTTGTGCATGGCCTATACTTTTTCCAAGTTTTAGAGTCAGAAGTGTTGAAAATGTTTTAGATGAAATAGGAATGTTGATAAAAAAATATAATGTAAAAGAAATTTTTGATGATTCAGGAACTTTAATGACAGGAAAATGGCTTAAAGATTTATGTGAAGGACTAATTAAAAGAGGATACAACAAAAAGATAAGATATTCATGCAATATGCGTTTTGGAGCATTAAAACAAGAAGAATTCAATCTTATGAGAAAAGCTGGTTTCAGATTATTAAAATTCGGACTTGAAAGTGCAAATCAAAAAACACTGGATTACTTGAATAAAGGGATAAAAATACAAGATATTCTGGAAGGATGCAGAATGGCTAAAAAAGCTGGATTGACTGTTCATTTAACAATGATTGTTGGATATCCTTGGGAAACAAAAGAGGATGCATTGAGAACGTTTAGATTAGCAAAAACCTTGATGCAGAATGGAAAAGCAGATTTGCTTCAAGCAACAGTCCTTGTTCCGTATCCGGGAACCCCTTTATGGAGAGAAGCAAAAGAGAATAATGGGTTTTTGTTTAATCCCTTAGAATATGAAAGGTATGATATGAGAGAGCCAGTTTTAAAAACAGAAAATTCTGATGCTACCGAAGTTGCAAGCATCTGCGGGAAAATTTACACTATCTTTTTAACTCCTTCTTATGTTTTTCAAAGGGCAAAGAATATCCGCACATGGAATGACTTCAAATTTAATCTAAGGGGAGTGAAAGCCGTCGTCGGACATTTAAAGGATTTTGTGAAAAAATAGATTTGTGATACAAAAGGTTTTTATTGGCAAAAAAGCAATAATGTGAATGATTTGGAAAGCAATTAAGCGGTATCTCCCCCTTATTGGAATAGTATTATTTGTATATCTTATAATAAGATTAGACATAACAAAAATATTTCAAGAATTAAAAAACGTCATTTGGATTTATATTGCTATTTCTGTTATTTTTATTATAATATTCTATATTCTTCAAACTCTTAAATGGTTTATTATAGCAAAGAAACAAAAAATCAACCTCTCTTTTAAAGAGGCGTTTAAAATAAATTTTATTTCTAATTTTTACGGATTTGTAACTCCTGGGAAGCTTGGCACAATAATAAGAGCAGATTATCTAAAGAAAAAGGGAGCTGAAACAGGAAAGGGGATAAGCAATTTTGTTATAGATAAAATGTTGGATATATGCTCTTTATTTATTTTAACAATTGGGTTTGGATTTCTTCTTTATCAAAAAGTAATCTCTGAAGCATCTTTGTATATCATTTTGGGGATGTTTGTATTAATAATCATTTTATTTCTTGTTTTTTATAAGAAAAAATATAGCAGGGTTTTGTTAAAATTTGTTTATGAAAAATTAATCCCAAACAGAATGAAAGAGAAAAGCAGAAATCTTTTCAATTCCTTTTATGAAGATATTCCTCCTTTATCTTATTTGTTATTTTATTTTATTGTTAATTTAATTACCTGGGTTGTGAATTATGCAATTGTTTACTTAATTGGATTATCCTTGGGGATAAATGTTAATTTCTTTTATTTCCTTATGATCCTTCCAATTTCAACTCTGGTTGCACAAATCCCAATAACTATAGATGGATTTGGAACAAGGGAAGTAACCTTGATTGGATTATTTGGAATTTTAGGAATAAGTGCAATAAAAGTATTTTCTATGTCTATGTTAAGCATAATTATTGTGAATATAATCCCTTCATTAATTGCAATAATCTTTATTTTATCGGAGAGAAAAAATGATTTACACAAAATCTAAAGAAGCAGATAAAAAAATAGAAAATGATTTGAAAATAATAAAAGAAATTGTCTTAAAAGAAACTAACCCCTTAGCAATTGTATTTTTTGGGGGATTTGGACATGGAAATGGAAGCTTTAAAAAAAGTGGCAAAAAAATAACTCCTTTAAATGATTACGACTTATATCTAATCACAAAGAAAAAAATAAGCGGAGACAAACTAGAAGATATTGGGAAAAAATGTTCTCTTGCAATAGGGAGAGGGGGATTGGAATTTGTAGAAGATTTTAAACAAACTTATGATGAAAATAGATTTTTTCATGTAGACATGCATTGCATTCAATTAAAAAATCTTTCAAAACTTTATCCTACTCAAAGAACGTTTGACATAAAAACAAGCCTTGTAGTTTATGGAGATAAAGATATTTTAAAAAGAATTCCAAATATAAGGATTTCTAAATCTGATGCAATAAGGCTATTATTCAATAAATTGGACCATTTTGCAATTGCAGAAGGAAATTCTGAAAAAATAAAATCAATTTATGCAATAAAGGGAATTATGGATTCGTGTTCTGCACTGCTTATTTTTAATGGGAAGTATGCCTCCAAAGCAGAAGAAAGGGAAAAAGCTTTTCAATCCTTAAAAGTTCCTGCAGAGTTAAAAAAACTAGTAAGCAAAGCAACAAAGGCAAAATTGTATGGAGGATATTCTGTTGCGGATGTTGATTCTTTTTTCAATCAGTCAAAAATATGGGTTGAATGGACATTGAAGAAGGTTTTAAGAGAACATCTAAAGATTAATTCTGAAGATTGGAAAGAAATATGTGAGCAAACCTACAAAAAATTGCCTTATTTTTATTTTGACGACTATTTAGGAAATAAATTCTTCTTTCCCGCACAATATTATTTGAATATAAAATTCTTTTTAGAAGGATTTAGAAAAAAAGAGTTTTTAATAAGGAGTTTGACAAGATGGAGGGATGCAGGAATAATAGTTGCCTTATCTTTGATTCTTTATTCTTATGGGGAGAAAGAAACCGCAGAAAAATATCTTAAAAAATTAACCGGAAAGACTACTCCATTAAAAGAAAGAATACTCAAATTGTATTCTATATATTATCTGCAAAAGCTGGTTTGAAGAAGGATAATCTTTATTAATCGCTTTATTTAAACGTTCTTAAGGTAAAATGAAATTACTGCTTGTAGAACCCAACATAGAAGGATATGCTTTAATGCCAAGTATGGCTTTAGCTACTTTGAAATCTTTTGTTAACAATAAGACCAAACATAAGGCAGAAATAGCAGATTTTATTTTTCATAAAAAAGATTGGGAAGATTATCTTAAGTATAAGATAGAAAAGTTCAAGCCGGATTTAATAGGATTTTCTATAATGAGCTTTGATTACAGCCAAGCACTAAGGATGGCGAGATTTATAAAAAAACATTATAACATAAAGATAATTTTTGGGGGAGTTCATGCAATTTTAATGCCCGAAGAAACAATAAAAAATAAAGAAGTAGACATGGTATGCACTTGTGAAGGAGAATTTGCATTAAAAGATTTGTTAGACAAGAATTTAGACTGCAAAAAAGTAAATGGAGTATGGTATAAGAAAGCAAATGGAGAAGTTATACAAAATAAAAATTTAAGATTAATTGAAGAGCTTGATGATCTTCCTTTTCCAGATTTTGAAGATTATGATTTAAAAAAATATTTTCTACTAAACAATAATCACCTTCCTATCATGGGGTCGAGGGGATGCCCGTATAACTGCACATATTGTAGCAATCATGCAATTAGAAAGAAGCTAGAAGGAAGATATGTGAGAATTAGAAGCGTTGATAGTTTAATTCAAGAGATAGAATTAAGGATAAAACAATATTATCCCCTTGGAATGAGATATCTCTTCTTTTATGATGACACATTCATTCTTGATAAGAAATTTGTATTTGAGTTCTGCAAGAAATTTAAAGAAAAGGGATTTGACAAAAAACTCAAATGGAATGTGAATGTAAGGGCAAATTTGGTCACAGATGAAATAATAAAGGTTATGAAAGATGCTGGATGTTATGAAGTCAGAATGGGAGTTGAAGCTGGAAATGATGAAATTAGAAATAAATTATACAAAAGAGAGATGAGCGAAGAACAAATTTACAATGCAGTTAAAATAATTAAAAAGTATAAATTACATTTAAGAGTGCAGTTTATCGTTGGAGCCCCATATGATACTAAGAAAACAATGGATGAAAGCTACAAGATGGCTAGAAAAATAAACGCAGATTATACTCTTTTTCCAATACTCATGCCTCTGCCAGCAACAGAAATAAAAGACATATGTGAAAAAGAGAATTTGATAGAAGGAAAAGGATTTAAAGATTCTCACATCATGTTTACTTCCCCAGTTTCCAGAACCAAATATGTAAAAATGAAAGACATAAAAAAAGTAGTAAATAAAGTTAGAATTTATCAGGTAAAAAAAGTTCTTTTGGAAGGATTAAGAATGAAGAATATCAGATTCTTATTTGATTTGATTATATTTTTTATCTACTATAAAAGAAAATATGATTTAGAGGTAGATAATGTTTTCAGATTTACTGTTAATAAATACGCTCTTGAAAAGTTATAGAGAAAAAATGAAAATAATTATGATTGATGCGTTCAAACCAGAATATTTTGAATATGCCCCTTATTTATCCTCTTTAACCAAAAGATTCCAATGGGGGGAGCTTGAAATGCCAATTGGACATGAAGGGGGTGTTGAAGTTGTATTTAAAGGCAGTTCAGATAAATTGGCACTTTTTTATAAAAAGAAGAATTCTTCCTTAAAATTTTTAAAATATTTAACTTTTTTAGAGGGGTTTGGAAAAGCTGGAAGATTTGTCATTGATTCTTTAGTTAATTTTCCAAGATTCCTAAAGAGATATGAACTATTCCGAACTGGAAATATCCCTCTTAAGCAACTATGCAAAGTCGAATTTTCTGTGAATAAGCCTTTTTATAAAATGAAAGGTATAGAATATACTTCTTTTGGGGATCTTGATAAAATTGCACATAAATATGGAACAAAAAGTGAGGAGACAATAAAAGCAATAAGAGAATTGGATAAAAAAATTTCAAAAATTCATTTTGATATCCTCTTTTCTGACCATGGAATGATGGACATCCATAAAAAAATTTCTGTTCCCGTTACTGATGATTGCTTTATTGATTCAGATATGGCAAGATATTGGGGAGAAAAACCCAAATTTAGCTCCAAAGATGGAAAATGGATTAATTGGAAAGACAAAAAGTATGGTGAACATATTTTCCTTGCAAATCCAGGGGTATTAATATTCCCAAATTATTGGCAGGGAAAAATCCCTGTAAAAGCTATGCATGGGTATGATGGAAAAAATCCAGAATTAAAAGGAATTTATATTGCAAAAAGAAGCGGAAGTAAAAAAAATATTAAACCTGAAGAATTAAATAGAATCATTAAAGAAATGTTTTATAATGGAAAATAATCTTCTTGAAAATACTTATGAAAACAAGAACTTGCTTACACGAACTTATTTCAAACAAAAAGTTGAAGCAGCAATAAGGCTTGCTAAATTAAAAAAAGATGATATTATCCTGGATTTTGGATGCGGAGCGGGGTGGCTTGAAGAAAGATTAAGAAAGTTTTATATTGTAGGTTATGACATTAACCCTGAAAAAACTTTCATTAAAGATTATAGAACTATGAAACCAACAAAAATTTTCTGTTTGGACGTTTTTGAACATATCTCTCCTGAAGAAATTGAAGAGATAATTCAAAATTTTAAAAAAGTGAACAGCCAATTTGAATTAATTGTCTCAATCCCTACGGGAAATTTTATTTCAAGAAAAGTGAGGAAACTTGTTGGAAAAACGGAAGTTCCAAAAGAGCATATAACTTCCTATGCAGATATCCTTTGTTTATTAAAGAAAAATTTTAAGTTAAAAAAACAGGCGAATTTTTTAACTGTTACAAAGATTTTTGTGTTTGAATATATTGAGAATTAATCATACTCCACCTTATAAATAAAGATTCCATTCAAATTCCCATTCTGTCCTGGGTAAAATAATTTCAAAGTCATTCCATCTTTCTTTACTTCCTGCTTTAAATCAATGGAAGTTAATTGCTTTGTTTCTAGATTGTAAGAAAGAGAAGAATTGAAAAAGGGCATAATTACATAGTTTATTCCATTTTGATTTCCTTTAATTAGCATCCATTCTGGATATTCTTCAAAGGCAGAAGAAACCATCAAGAATTTTGGTTTTTTGTTTAATAAAAACTCTTTAAATCCTTTTTCTCCGTCACTATATTTTACTTCTTTCTCTCCTTGGTGGAGGCTATAATTCATGACGTCATATGGATAAGTAGATCTTTCAGAATAATAAGTGATTTGAGGAAGAGAAGTAGACATTATTACATCTCCGGGATTTGAATTTGCTTTCATCAACTCTCCCGCTTCTTTAACCTCAATATACGAATTCTTTTTTGCCTCAATCATCGACGTTGCTAAAAGGAGATTTGGAACGATTAGCAATATTAAAATTATAAAAACAATAACTAAAGATACTTTTTCATTTAAATGGAAATGCTTGACAAATAAGTTTTCTATAAAAACAAGCGAAGAAACTGCGATTAAAAACAAAAATGGCAATCCTGCAGTAATATATCTTTGTTCTACATAAGAATGTGCCCCCACATAACCCATAAGAAGAAATAAGAAAAATATCCATAAGAAAACAAAAAGTTTATTTTTTAATTCTTGACTTTTTGCTACTTTATCCAGTCCAAGAAATAAATCTCCTAAAAAGTAGAATATCCCAATAAAAAATGCTACTAATACTGGAGTCGATAGCATATAAGGCAAGTCAGTGAAATATTTGAATATTTCTAATGATCTCTGAGCAGTTGCTCCAGAATCTCCAATTTTTAAGTAATAAGACAATATATCTAAAAGAGGGTTCCCATAATGCATTGCATACAATACAAAATGAGGCAATAATATTAAAAAAAAGATTCCACAAGTTATCCATAAATGTTTATTTTTGAATGCTTTCATTTTTTCATTGATAAAAATATAAATTATGAATGCTGGCGCTAACATTAAAGCCTGCATTCTTGTTAATACTGCAAGTGCAAAAATCAAACCGAAGAGGTACAAGAATTTATTTCCCTCTTTTAATACATACCCTTTCCAAAAAAAGAAGGCAGATAATAACAATAAAAATGCAGTTGGAATATCAGTTAATATTCTTCCAGTAAAGAATAAGATAATCCAAGATACGCTTAATGCAAGGGTTGTAAGCAATGCTAATTTTTTATTGAACATTTTAGAAATAAGAAAATATGATACGGCAATTATTCCAGTAGAGCATACAACAATCAAAAATCTTATTCCAATTTCTCCCAATCCTAATTTGAAGAATAATGCCCCTATAAGAGGAAAAAGAAATCCTCTTCTATAATACCAAATGTCCTGTATATTTAATCCTAGCCCCCATCGTTTTGCTGTAGAAAGATAGTCTGCCCCATCCCACCACACGGGCTGGTTCATTGTTTTAAAGAATATCCATAATCTTAGTAGAAATGCTAAAATTAAAAGAACAAAGAAAATTTTGTCATAGTTGTCTTTTATCCATCCAAAGAAAAATTTATTCAGCTTGGATTTCCTCTTTTCAATCTCTTCTTCCATGGTTAATTCATTAATTAAAGGTTTTTATTTGTTTTTATCTTATATAATCTAACTTGCAAAATAATCTTTCTTCAATATCTTTGTGTCTAATTTTACTTTTGCCCAGATGTAGAGCCTTATGAAAAAGAGGAGGATTACCCACATAAATTCTTTCACATTAGAGGAGTATCTTAATGCTTCAAGTGTTCCTCTTTTTACCTCATTTTTAAAGGATTTTACTTTTGGAAAGAATGGAGCATAAGATTCTAAGAATTCATGGGATTTTGCTGAATCAACTTTTTGCTTAATAAAACTCCCGAAAGTTGCTGGATTTTTTACATAAACAATGGCTTCTTCGAGATATTTTACTTTATATCCTTTTTTGATAGTTAAATAGGGGATAATAGAATCTCCTGCAACATTAAGAGGAATATTTCGAGTGAGATTATTTTTAAAAGCAAATAAATAATCTGTTCCTTCTAAAAATTTCCCCTTGCTATTCAATTCCTTTCTAATTGAATGGGCTCCAACTTCAAAAAGCAGATGAGACCAAAAGCCAAACATATTTTCTTTTTTGTTTATTGAAATAGGTCTTCCAATTGCACATCCAACAGCCCCATCGGAAAATTCATTTATTATTTTGCAAATTGAATCTTCTCCGACATAAGCATCTCCTCCAGTAAAAATCCAAATTCTTCCTTTAAGAATTTTAAAAACCGTATTTAAATCAAAACTTTTTCCTTTTCTTGAATTATTAAAAGAAGAAATTTTAAAATTTTTCTTTTTAAATTTGTTTACTATTTCTTCTGTTCTTTTATTTAAATTTAAAACAACTAACTCAAATCGCTCTTTTATCTTATTGTTTAAAACAGACTGAATTGCTTTTTCTGCTATTAACGGATTACCCGACAACGTAAGCACAATAGAAATCATTATATTCTCCCCATTGAATTTAATCTTTGAAGTTTAATTGGAATATGAGTACATCCAACTTCGTTCATTTTTTTAACAAATTTATTTTTATTTTTATTTAAATTTACAAAAAATGCACATCCTCCTGAACCTGCTCCACTTATCTTTCCTGCAATTGCTCCATTTTGCATGGCCGTTGAGTATATTTTATCTGTTTTGGAAGTTAGCAAATTTTTTACTAATTTTAACTTGTTTTCATGTTCAATTCTTAATAATTCTGCAAATTTTCTTATATCCCCTTTAAGCAAAACTTCTCTTGTTTTTGTAACGTTCTCTCTTTTTTCAAGCATAACTTTAATGTCTTCTTCTTTTTTCATTTTCGCTTTCTTTTCCATCTCTTTGTGAATATTTCCGCTGTCTCCTTTTCTTGATTCGAGAAAAAACAGGACAATATTCTGCTCGAGTTTTTTCATTAAAGATTCTGAGAGCCAAAGGGGTTCTATAAATACGTTATTTTTTTTAAATTCAAGATAGTTTATCCCTCCTGAAAAAGCTGCTGCCCATTGGTCCTGATATCCCCCTTTAATACCAAGAGTGATTCTTTCTATTTTATAAGCAAGCCATGCTATTTCTTCTGGAGTAATGTGGGCAATGTTGGTTGTTTTAATCAGTGCTTTTATTAATGAAACAACTAAAGAAGAGGAACCACCCAATCCACTTTTTTCTGGAACATTTGTCCAAACTTTAATGGTTCCCTTAAATTTGGGGGTTATTTCTTTTATTGTTTCTGTGATTAAATTTAATTCTTTTTCTTCTTCCAGATTTTCTATTTTCTTATATTTTTCAGTTTTAAGAAAAACATTTCTATAAAAATAATCAATAAAATTTTGAGGTTTTTCTTCGACTTCACATAAATAGTAATTAGAATCAAGAGTTGCATTAATTAAATTAGTCCACTTTAATATGTCTACATAATAATCTGTGTCTCCCCCATTGCATAAACTTATTCTTACTGGAGCTTTTCCATAGAATTTCATTTGATGAAATATTGCTCTACTAATTGACAAATAGTGTGGTAAACTATCTCGTGAACTTCTTGAATTCTGGGCGTATCAAAACACGGAACAGT
>JBBSXF010000065.1:0-4546 GCA_038045905.1 Nanobdellota archaeon | reverse complement strand
GTCGTAGTTTAGCTAATTTTTAAGCCTTTTTAGTCCGAAAAGTACTCAATCACCTAAATCTAATGTATTTATCAAAGGAGAGAATATTTATTTTGATTATAAATCTAATTTACAACCAGCTATTACTGCAAGTTTAAATTACCCAGATGGAAAAACTGAAAGTTTAGCTATTCCTAGTTTAATAAAAGCAGAACAAATCGGAACATATGATCTTGAAGTTATTGCTTCAAAAGAAGGGTACAAAATAATAACAAAAAAAATTCAATTTGGAGTTATCGAAAAAGAAGCAAAAATCGAATATACTAATCTTGAAGAAATAAAAGAACAAAAATTATCTGCTAAAATTTCAAATTATATTTTTATGATTGCAGGAATTATTTTAGTTTTGGGATTAATTGTCTTGGCGGTTTATTTTATTAAAAAGAATGCAAATTCAAAAAAGAAAAAGTGATTTTGTTACTACTCTTAAAAGAATATAATCGGAAGATTTATAAAGATTAAATGTATTTTGGATATATGAAAAATTTAACTTGGAAATTAATCCCGACAGGAATTGTAATTGCAGGATTAGCATTTGTGGCATGCCAGCCTTTTCATTACACCAATCCTCCAGTTTTTTTAATTCCTGCCCCAAATCGTATTTATGAAGGAGAAGCATGCAATTACCAAATGCAACTTTCAGGAAAACGCCCTATGACATTTTCTATTAAACAAACTCCTTTAATTCCTGAATCTCCGAATTGGTCTGTTCCTTTATCAATAAATTCTCAAGAATTAGTCAAGGGAGTTGCTCCCAACGTTGATAAAAATACCTCTTATAGAGTTGAGATAGATGTTTTGAATGATGACGGCACTGCAGAACAGGATTGGGTTTTCCAAGTTATGGATATAAGACATTAAAATTATTTTAATTTTCTTTTTTGATATACAAAATATTTTAAACTTGAATAACATTTTTACCTCATGGTAGAAAAAGAGGAAAATAAATTGTATGCATACGAGGTACGCAGAGAAGGGGGAGAAGATGTTCTTTACATAAATTATTTGGGAACTCCTTATGTTCCAAGCATTTCAGACTATCCAGAGGTGATGGAAAAAGTTACAGATGCTCTTATAGAGAATCCAAATGTTTCACGAGTAATACTTAGCCAGCAAAAAAATTACAATTATGACTTAAGGGAAACAGGAATTCTTTTAGAAATTGCTCAGCTTTATATTTATTTTTTAAAACAAGAGAAAATTTTATCTCAAGAAAAACTTGCTTCATCTAATGGGAGATTTTTTAGCCAAAGATATAATGAAGTTTTTCCTTTTTTATTATTGTTAAAGCAAGATCCAATTTCCGCCTACTTTGAAATGAAAAAAGTGATTCTTCAATCAAGAATTCTTTCTGAAAAATTGGATGCTCAATATAAAAGCGACCAGGAAAATTATACCCGCTTCTTAGAAAGAATTTTGATGCTTTTAGAAAAAACAAAAATGATTAGCGAGGCAATTCCTTATTTTGAAGGCTATAAAAAAGGAGAGAGGGAGATTTATCATAAAATTTTCAAACCAGACGTTATTCCCAATTTCACCTTTACCCGTTTAGTTTATGATATTCCAGGTGATGCGGAAATTATGAGCCAATATGAATTGGGTGAAGATTATGATATTTCAACTGTTACAATTTTAAAAATGAAAGACGAATCAAAATTTATCTATCATATTAATCCCCCAGAAAATTCTTTGGATGAAGATCAAGGTTTACTTTTAAATCTTGCAAGAGGAGTTTTAATTGAACATCAGCCAAAGGCAGAAGAATTTACAGACGTTGAAAGAATAAGGCAGGTTTTTTTTAACATCTCAAAAGATTTATTGCAGGATTTAGCACAAGCGAAAAAAATTAGCTTAAATTATTCTGATTTGAACAAACTTTCCACTATTCTTGTAAGGCAAACTATTGGTTTTGGGCTTATTGAAGTTTTGCTTCAAGATAAAAAATTGCAAGATATCATGTTAAATGCGCCTATTCCCATGACAAATGTTTTTGTTAATCATCAAGATTATGACGAATGCATAACTAACATTCTTCCAAGCCAAGCAGATATTGATTCGTGGGCAGCTAAATTTAGAATGATTTCTGGACGTCCATTAGATGAAGCAAATCCCATATTAGATACACAATTAGAGATAGGAAAAATAAGAGCAAGAATTGCAATAATTCAGAATCCTCTTTCTCCAGATGGATTAGCTTATGCAATTAGAAGACATAGGGAAGAACCGTGGACTCTCCCCCTGTTTGTTCAAAATAAAATGATAAGTCCATTTACTGCAGGATTATTCAGCTTTTTAGTTGATGGAGCAAGGACTTTATTAATTGCTGGAACAAGAGGAAGCGGAAAAACTTCATTATTGGGAAGCTTGATGCTTGAAATAATTCCCAAACATAGAGTGATTGTCATAGAAGATTCTTTAGAATTGCCTGTTGAATCCTTGAGGAAATTGGGATTTAATATTTTAAGGATGAAAGTGCGTTCTGCATTATTAAAAACCACAACAGAAGTTTCTGCCGATGATGGAATAAGAACTAGCTTAAGATTGGGAGATTCTTGTTTAATTGTTGGAGAAGTGAGAAGTGTTGAAGCAAAAGCACTTTATGAAGCAATGAGAGTTGGAGCTTTGGCGAATGTTGTGGCTGGAACAATTCATGGAGCAAGTCCTTATGGAGTTTTTGATAGAGTTGTAAATGATTTGGAAGTCCCAACAACCAGCTTTAAAGCAACAGACATAATTGCTGTTTGCAATCCAATAAAAACTGCTGATGGACTTCATTCTTTGAGAAGAGTTGTACAAGTTTCAGAAATAAGAAAACATTGGAAACAAGACCCCCTTTTAGAAAAAGGATTTGTTGATTTGCTTAATTATAATATTGACAAAGATGAATTAGAACCAAGCAATGATTTAATTAACGGAGATAGTGAAATATTAAAAGATATTGCCTCCAATGTTAAAGGCTGGGCTGGAAATTGGGACGCAATTTATGATAACATTCTTCTTAGAGCTAAAATTAAAAAAGAAATTGTTGATGTTGCTCAAAAAATAGGAAATAATAAAATTTTAGAAGCAGAATTCAATACTCTTTCTAATCATGCGTTTCATGAAATTTCAGATGATGTAAGACAAGAAGTTGGATTGCCTGTTGGAGAAAGAGTTTTTCCTGCTTGGCAAAAATGGCTTAATCAAGAAATTAAAAAGAAAAACCTATGACAAAACTTTTAAACTTCTTTGAATTTAATTAGATATGGCTAAAAAAGATTATCCTCCTGAAGAACAATATGCAAGGGAGTTGGAAAAAGAAGTATCTAACATGGCTGAAAGAAGCAGGTATTCCCCCAAAGGTCCAACACAATTAGGAGTTGCAAGAAAATATGAAGTTTTGGCAGATGCTTGGGGAGTTGCGGGCGATGAAGACAAAGCAGGAAAATTCTATGACTTGGCTAAAAAATGGGGAGGAAAGGAGTATAATAGAATTCTAAAGATTAATGATAAACGTAAAAAATTAAAAAATTCAAGATCGAAAGAAAATCCATCTATCTTCTCGTCACTTAGAAAAAGTCTTGAATCTAAATTTAGTGCAGTCATTTCTATTTTCACCCTTTTAGTTTCGTTATTTTTCGTAACTTCAACTATTACAGGGAATGTTGTTGCTGGATTAGATGAAAATGCCTCGAGGATTATAGGAATTTGTTTTTTTGCTTGCGGATTAATATTTGCATTTGTTTATTTTAAGAATAAAAATAAAAAATCTTTCTAAATTTTTATAAATAATCTTTTCTTTAATTAATAATGAAAAAGAGGGCAGTTGGAAAAAAGAAACTGGGCTTGATTGAATGGATACTTATTGGATTAGTTATTCTTGCAATTATATTTCTTGCATTTAAAGTTATGACTGGAAATGTTATAAATAAAACTTCTGATTCATGTGCCGTATCAGCTAATTCTGTCACTAAAACTATACCTAAATATTCTAGTGATAATGTTAATGGGTTAAATATTTTAATGGAAAATTCACATGGGGTAAATGATTATTATGATGTATATCTGAAGATTAATGGAGATACAGAAACGATTAGGTTATATTATAATACTGTGCCTCAAACTACGATAGTTATTGGAACAACTAAATATACTATTAAGGTTATTTCGGCTACACCTACTTCTGGGACAATACAAGTTACATCTTGTGCTGTTTGTGTTCCAAAAACTTGTTCGCAATTAGGAAAAACATGTGGAAGCGTCGATAATACTTGTGGAACAGCTTTAAATTGCGGAACTTGTGCTAGTGGAAAAACATGCACTAATGGAAATTGTGTAGCTCCTGCCTGCTTATCTAAAGGAAAAACCTGTTCTTCTGCGACCGCTAAATGTTGCAGTAATTCTTGCAGACAAACTATGTTCTTTGGAAGGAAATGGGGTTCTCCTCATTGTCGTTAGGAATTTAATAAATATTTTTGGTGATTGAGTACTTTCCGGACCAAAAAAGCTTATAATTAAGCGAAATTAC
>JBBSXF010000064.1:0-1760 GCA_038045905.1 Nanobdellota archaeon | reverse complement strand
TAAATCTCTTTTATCTAAGAAGTATGCTCTTTCTTTTTCCGAAATTTGAGGAGAATATGCTGTATGAAATTCTAGTGACCAATTTGGGTTTTTTATTTCCTTGCCTTGTTCACCAATCATTAAATCCCAAATTCTTTTTTTAATTCCTGCTATATGGAATCTCTGCCTATCAAAGTGCTCTGTTAATTCCTTATTGGATTTTAATCCGTATTGTTTCATTAATTCTGGAGTTCTTTCAAAGACAGAATTTAATGTTTTTTCATCAAGAAAAGTTAGTCCTTCTTCGCTAGCTCCTTTATTAGCTAAAAGAATTTCATTTCTAAAAAGCAGATTAAAATGAAGGGCATCAATTGCTTTAGAAAATTCAAGAGGGCTTATTAGACCATTTTGATACAAATTATGTAAACCTTGTTCTGCTACCGGTCTTTCTCCCTGTGCTCTATTCCAATCAGAATATTTTCTATCCATTAATTGATTAAACCAATGAATAAACAAGTAATCTCTGCTACCACCATTACAATATTTTATGTTTATCGCCCCATCCCTAACTCTCTGTTTAAAATATTGTTCAAAATAAAATTTTTGAAAAACAATATTTCTAGTCATTCTTTCAGGTCCGCCAAATTCATCTTGTATGGAATCGACTTCTTTTTTAATGTCTTCATCTCCACACACAAACCTACTCTCCAAAACTTGGTTTCCTTCAGTGATGCTTTTTTGAGCGAATATTTTAGCCTCTCCAATAGTTCCCCATTCAGGTAGATCTATTTTACAAAAATTAAAAGGTTCTGCAAGTTCTTTGAATCTTTTCTTAAAATCAATGTAATCTTGTGAATTATCTCTAAACACCAACACCATATCTAAGTCTGACTCACAAACCATTTCCCTTCTTCCAGGAGAGCCATACAGGAAAGCGGCCATACCTTTTTTACTTTTATTATCTAATTGTTCTGTTGTTAAATCAAATAATCCTCTAACTACATATTCCATGACATCAGAATAATCAATAGCCATACTCAACCCATCATAATTTTGAGTAGAGTTTACCCTAAATCTGGTTTTATTCCTAATTTTTTCTTTTGTTCTATCAAAATCCTGCAAAATTTGCCCTAAATCCATAGTAACTATAAAATAGTAAAAACTTATAAATGTTTAGATTCTTTTTTATTTATGAAAATTATTTGTTTAGAAGGTTGTAGTGGAACGGGAAAAACAACTCAGTACCATCTTCTTAATAAGCATTATGATCAATCATATTTAAACCATCTTGCTGTTGTAGAAAAAGAATATGAGCCATTTAAGTCTGCGGTTAGAAGATGGCATGAAACTAAAGGGCCTAATGTTTCTTTTACAGATAAAGATGTTAGGGATTTTGCAAGAGCAAGAGCAGAAACTTTTGCAAATAATTTTTCTAAGTTGGAAAACGAGATAGATTTTATTTTAATGGATAGATATTTTTACACTAGTGCAGTTTATCAAGTTGATTCTGGCTTAAAACCTAAAGAAATATTAAGGATAAACCTCGATTTTGGAGCACCTGTTCCAGATTTAACTTTCTTATTTGATTGCGATTCATATCTTTGCTTTCAAAGAGCAAATGAGAGAAATAAGTTAACAGGATGTAAGCACTTATTTTCAACAAGCCCAGAAAGAATATCTGAAATAAGAGAAAGATATCTCGATTTGATGGATAAAAAAAGATCAGTTAAAATTATAGATTCTTATAAGTCAATCCTTAATATGAAAGATGATTTGATTAA
>JBBSXF010000063.1:0-17768 GCA_038045905.1 Nanobdellota archaeon | reverse complement strand
ATAATGACGGGGTTGAATCATGCTAAATAAATTGAAATTTTTATTTTTTATAATACTTATTTTATTTTCTTTGAATTACATTTCCGCTGGAATAAGTGTTACGCCTTCTGCAATCCCTTTGGGAGGAACAACTAAAATTGAGATAGATTTTTCACAATATAATGGCCATCTTTGGATTTATGAAAGAAATACCAATGAACTTCTTTCTTTTTCTATTGATTTTCCCTGTGATCAAGACTGCAGTGGGCTTATATCAACTGATTTTCATTTTGATTCAGTTAATTTTCCTGTTGGAAAATATAAATTCGCAATTTTTTCTCGTGATACAAATGAATGGGTTTATGCAAATTTTGAAATTGGAGATAATAAATGTTCTGATGGAACAGTATATGGGGAATGTTCAACAACAAAACCAAATAAATGTGAAGGACAAATTGGAAATTTTAATTTAATTCCGAGTTGTGCTCTTTGTGGATGTCCTTCTGGACAAACTTGTCGAACAGATGGAACATGTATTAGTTCAAGCGGGACTACAACAACTCCTTCAACAACTTCTTGTTATGATGGAACTTTATTCAATCAATGTTCCCTTACAAAACCTTTATTTTGCAATCCTGATGGAAATTTATTAAATAGTTGTGATTTTTGTGGATGTCCTTCTGGACAAGATTGTCAAACAGATAGAACATGTATTCCAAGTGCAACCGAATGTTATGATAATACTCTTGTTGGAGAATGTTCTACTTCTACTGGGAAACCTTATTATTGTGATTCTTCAGGGGGATTAATAACTAATTGTAATATTTGCGGATGTCCTGAAATTTATCCTGAATGCAATTCGGAAGATGGGACTTGCGGTACTCCTGTTCCCCTTCCCCCAACTAATCTTTGTGAACAAAATATTCTTGATGCAGACAAAAATGGAATCTTGGACATTCATGACCCGGATGCAAATGGGGATGGATTAATTGATTTTCCTTATGCAAGTGTCAATCCTAATGAAGATTTAGACAACGACGGAATTTTAAATATAGATGATGAGGATATTGACGGAGATGGAATTTTAAATGGATTTGATATCCGCCCATTTTCTTTGTTGGGAGTAACACAACAATTATTAGAAACGCAGTTTTTTTCTGAGGGACAAACTTCTGCACTTGAAAATACAGAATCTCAACTGAACACGCTTGGGATGGTGGTGTCAGAAACTAAACTAATGAAATCAGATTTTAGTGGTTACATCATTGAGTTAACTAAGAAACCATTAATTATACAACAAATATCGTTAGAGCAAAAAGCAGAAAGAAATGACAAAAATTTAATTATAAGATTTATAGCTAGCATCCTTCCTTCAATAATTGCCCCGACAACTTCTTCAAATATTGATGAAAAAATGGAAAATAATAGAGAGAAATTAAAAAAGAATAGAGGTAACTTAAAAGAAAAAATCGCAGAAGACTTGAACAAAAAGGAAGTTATCTCCATCACTGGAAATGTTGTTGTAAGTAATAATAAAGAAAATTTAATTGTGTTAAATGAATATGAATCGGTCTTTAATGGATTTACATTGAACATAACCGCAGAAGAGGCTGGAAAAATAAAGAAAATAAATGGAATAAAAAATGTTTATCCAAATTACAAGGCGAATATAACCCTCTCTGATTCGGTCTCAAAAATAAATGCAGATGATGTTTGGATGAGAAACAAATGTGGAGATGATTGTAATCCTTCTGGGAATGGTTGTTTGAGAGGAGAAGGAGTTACAATTGGAATTATTGATACGGGAGTGGATTATATGCATTCTGATTTAGGGGGATGTTTTGGAACTAACTGCAAAGTCGTCGGAGGTTATGATTTTGTAAATAATGACGACGATCCTATGGATGATATGGGACATGGAACACATGTTGCATCGATAGCTGCAGGAAATGGAATTTTAAAAGGAGTTGCTCCTGATGCAAGTATTTACGCATATAAAGTTTTAGATGCTGGTGGAGGGGGAAGTTATAATAATATTATTTCTGCTATTGAAAGAAGTGTAGACCCAAATCAAGATGGAGATTTTTCAGACCATTTGGATATAATTAGTTTAAGTCTTGGAGGAAGCGGGAATCCTGATGATCCAATTAGCCAAGCAATTGATAACTCTGTTTCTACGGGAGTTGTTGCGGTGATCGCTGCTGGAAATTCTGGACCTGGAGAACAGACAATAGGCAGTCCAGGAACCGCAAGAAAAGCAATTACTGTTGGAGCAGTTGATAAGTTTGATAATATTGCATATTTCTCTTCGAGGGGACCTGTTGTATGGACAGATTTAGACGGAAATACTAAATTTTAATAAAACCAGATGTTGTTGCTCCTGGCGTTGATATCTGTGCAGCTTATGCTCACGGAATTTCTATATGGGATGATAAAAAATGTTTAGATGATAACCATATTGCAATTTCAGGGACTTCTATGGCAACTCCTCATGTTGCTGGAGCAGTTGCTTTGCTTTTACAAAAACATCCTGACTGGACACCTGAAGAAATAAAAATGGCGTTGAAAAATACTGCTGTTGATTTGGGTTTTGGAATAAAAGAACAGGGAGCAGGAAAAGTGGATATTTTAAATGCAGTAAAATCAGGAAAACCTTTAATTTCAATAATTAATCCTACTGATTTAGGAAAGGGAATTATTAAAATAACTGGAACAGCAAGCGGAGCAAATTTTAAAAATTATGAAATTTATTTTGGAAAAACAGAAAAGCCAACATCATATAATTTAATTGCCACTTCAACTTCACAGATAAATAATGATATCTTAGCAACATGGGATACAAGTTCTTTGGATTCTGGAATTTATTTAATAAAATTAATTGTGTCAAGTAATGATAACTATCAATATGTAGATTATGGATATGTTGATGTAGAAAATGATTTAATGACCGGGTTTCCTTCTGCTATCCACTATCCTTGGGGGGAAATTGCTTCTTGGAGTGGATTTACTCCAACTGTTGCTGATATTAATAATGACGTATTTAAAGAAATTTTATTTCAAAAATGGGGCCCAATTTATTTTGATTATAAGGGGGGTGAAAAAATATTGGGAAATTCTCAAATTTTTTTAGATACTGTAAGTAATTTTCCATTAGCTCCCCCTGCTATAGCAGATATAAATAAGGATGGCAAACAAGAATTAATTTTTGCGGGTACGGATCTAAATAGCATTAATGGCAACACTAGATGTTTTAATATTTTTGATGCAAGTGGGAATTCCCTTCCTGGTTGGCCACAAACATGCCCTGACTTTGATGGAACAATAGATGATCATCAACAGGAATCTGGCATTCAAATTACTTTATCTGATTTAAAAGGAGATGGTTATCAAGAGATTATTTCTCCTTTTAAAGGATTTAATTTAAATTCTGATATTATAAAAAAAATTGGAGTTGTGGTCTATAATCAAGATGGAACAATTTTAAAAGGCTGGCCACAATATATTCCAATTAATTCATACTCAGTTATAGATATCCCTTCTGTCGCAATAGGGGATTTGAATGGGGATGGGAAGAAAGAAATAGTTGCATTTGTACAAAAAGCTAAACAATGTTGTATAAAAAATGATGTTGAAGAAATATATGCTTGGAATATTGATGGTTCATTAGTTTCTGGATTTCCAATAGAACTTCCGACTTCTCTTAATCCTATAAATTATCTCAATCCCCCTTCTATAATATTAACTGATATTGATAAAGATGGAAAGTTAGAAATAGGATTCCCTACGAATATGATTTATCCTGGACAAATTACCTTTATCCATATTGATGGTAGTGTTGTGAAAGGATTTCCGTTTAATATCCCATTTAATTCTCATTTCTACGGTTCTTATAATCCCCAATTGCCTGTTGATAACGGAGATATACAATTTTCTTCAATGGTGGCTTCTGATTTAAATAAAGAAGGATATCCCGAAATTATTTTTGGTACTAGTGGGGATATGTGGTCTGGTGATTCGAAAGTGTATATTTTAAATTATAATGGTATTGTTATGCAAGGGTGGCCGCAAAAGGTAAGCGGGGCTATTTTTGTGCAACCAACTGTTGGAGATATTGACGGCGACGGAAAACTAGATATTACTACAACAACTTTTAATGGATATGTTTATGCATGGAAAAGTTCAGGAGAACTGATAAATGGATATCCAAAAAAAATGTATGCTCCTTCGCAATCAGGAACTGTTATTTCAGATATTGATAATGATGGCAAGAATGAATTAATTGCTGTTTCTGAAAATGGATTAGTTTATGTTTGGAAAACTAATGGAATTGCTGATTCAACTAGCAAAGAATGGGGAATGTATAGAGGAGATGCACAACATACTGGGGCATACACTCCTTCATCATGTGTTTTTAAAACTTGTTTAGAGTTAGGAAAAACTTGTGGTGATTGGGGTGATGGATGTGGAGGAACAGTTGATTGCGGAATTTGTGATTCTTCTTGTCATCCAAATGGGGATTTTATATTTGGGCTTAGTTCTAATTGCTGTAGTGAAAAATCAGATTGGCTTGGAGTATGTAGTGATTGTCAAGATAATGGAGAATGGTCAGGTATTGCAAATCAAGATAGTTGTTGTAGTGGAAAGACAGATTTGTTTGGAATATGTAGTCCTTGCTATTCTTCTGGGACAACCATTAACTTTCCCTATTTAGATAATGGAAGATGTTGCAATAGCTGGGATTGGGTTACAAGACTGGATGCAAATTTTTGTTGCTATAATGAACCCACTGATGTAACTGAAGATGCAAATTTTTGTTGCTGGGCAAACTCTTGGAACGATTTTGGATGCTGGTGGAATGCAGATAATTGCGGAACTCATAGCAATCAACACTATAAATGGGGATGCTGGTGGAACGCGGAGTACTGTGGGACAAGTGCAGTAAACGATCATCAAGTTTGTACATAAAAATGAAAACAAAAATAATATTTTCTAAACTTTAATTTTAGTTATCACCTCTTTTTTTGTGTAAAATAGTTTTCTTTAATGCCTCGACAAAATCGCAAATATTTATAAGTTAAATTCAGTTAATTATTTTATAAAAGATGGTGCCAGAAAGAAAACCAACTGTAGAAGAAATTATCAAGAAACATTCTGCAAAAATTGAACAGAATATAAAGAGTTCTGAAACCGAACAAATAAATTTTAGCCAATCTTATTCTGCATTTAAGGGGGAGATGGCTCCTGAATTGACACGTTATGAAAAATTGTGCAAAACTTTGGGGAGTATTGTTAAATTAAAAGTTTCTTCAAAAGACGAGGATAAAATAAGGAAATCTCTTGAGATTGCTCATCTTGATTTGGAACCTTGGCAACCAATTACCCTTAGCCTAGTTGCATTTATTGGGGTTTTTATTTTAGGGCTTTTGCTTTCTACTGCAATTGCTCTTTTTCAAAAAGGAATTGAAAGCTTTCCATTTTTCTTTTTAGTATTGACTTTGTTTTTTGGATTATTTTTATTTTATTTTCTTAATGGATATCCAGCAAGATTAGCAAATAAATGGAGACTTAAAGCATCTTCACAAATGATGCCTGCCATTTTGTACATTGTTGTTTACATGAGACACACTCCTAATCTGGAAAAAGCAATTTCGTTTGCATCCCAGCATTTGCAATATCCTCTTGCACTTGATTTCAAAAAGATTTTTTATGATGTTCAAGTTGGAAAATTTTCAACTATCAAAGAAAGCTTGGATAATTATCTTAATAATTGGAAAGATTATTCTATAGAATTCATTGAAGCATTCCATTTGATTGAAAGCAGTTTGTTTGAACCAGATGATGCAAAGAGAATTGTGGCCCTTGAAAAATCATTGCAAGTAGTTTTGGATGGAGTTTATGACAAGATGTTGAGATTTACTCACGAGGTGAGAAGCCCCTTGACCAATGTTTATATGCTTGGAGTTGTGCTTCCTACTTTGGGATTAGCTTTATTACCTCTTGCTTCGGCAATGGTTGGAGATTTTATCAAATGGTATCATGTTTTTATTTTATTTAATTTGATAATTCCCTTTTTTGTTTTTTATTTAACAGACAAGGTTATGTTCTTGCGTCCTGGAGGATATGGGGAAACAGACCTTTTAGAAAGAAATCCATTATACCCGAATTATAAAAATAATAAGCATTATGCTAAAGCTTTCTTAATTTGTCTTCCATTTTTTATTATCGGTTTGCTTCCTTTGATTTTTCAATTTACTCCTATTCCATCTGCTCTTGGGTTAAAGCAAGATTACACTTTTTCAGAATTGGGGCTTGGAATATTTGGAAATGAATATCTTTTTGGCATTGTTAATGAAGGAGGAAAGAATATAGGTCCATTTGGAGTGGGGGCATTAGTCATGGGGGTATTTTTTACTTTTGGAACTGCCCTGTTTTTTTCAACTGCTTTCAAAAATAAAACACAAGAATTAATCAAAGAAAGAAATAAAACTAAACAGCTTGAAATTGAATTTAACAACTCTTTATTCCAATTGGGAAATAGAATAGGAAATGGAATTCCTCCTGAACTTGCATTTAGCAAAGTTGCAGAATCAACACGAGGATTGAAGACAGAGGATTTTTTTAGAAGAGTGAATTATAATGTAATGCAAATGGGCATGAGTGTTGAACAGGCAGTATTTGATCCTAAAAGAGGAGTTCTTGTTTATTATCCCTCTGAATTAATTGCAACAAGCATGAAAATTCTTGTCGAATCTGCAAAGAAAGGATTGACTATTGCTGCTTTGAGTTTGATAAGTCTTTCAGAATATGTTAAGAACATGAATAAAATTACAGATAGATTGAAAGATTTGCTTGCAGAAATAATTTCTGATATGAAGAGCAATATGACTTTCCTTGCTCCTTTACTTTCTGGAATTGTTATAGGATTGGCAGCAATGATAACGAGCATATTAACTAAGTTGGACATTGCTACTACGACATCAGGGGGAGCAGAATCAATTGCTGGATTTGGAAGTTTAAGTTCAATTACTGACTTATTTGAATATACTAAAATGATTTCTCCTTATGCTCTTCAAATTATTATTGGAATTTATTTAATTGAAGTAATTTTTATTTTGACTAGCACCCTAGTAGTTGTTGAATCTGGGGCAGACAAATTAGAACAAACTAATAAAACAGGAATTAATTTGAAAAGGGGAATTGGACTTTATGTTGTAACTGCACTTTTGGCGATAATTTCATTGTTCTTGCTTACTGCGGTTGTGCTGGGCAATCTGTCTTAGTGGGTTCTTTTGAAAAAAGAACCTAACCTGGTAGAAAACCTTAAGAGAAAACTTAAAATTAATAAGAAGTAAAATTTTAATTAAATTTTTATAGTACTAATCCTTGAATAATTTTATGATGAATAAAAGAAGTTTAAAAAATCGCAAAGGAATTATTTCAGATTATTTGCCTTGGCTGTTAATTGCCTTGGCTGTTCTTGCAATAATGATGATTGGTTCTATGTTGCTTAAGGAAAAAGGATTAGAATTCATAGATAAAATTTTAAGTATATTCAGGGGAAGATAATGTCTGCACTTACAATAGAACAAATTATAAAAATTATTCTTGGGCTTATAGTTGTTGTTGCAGTAGTAGTTGGACTTTATCTTGTTTTTAAAAATAACTTCTTTGATTTTTTTAAAGGAATTTCTGTGGGAGACCCTGCTAAATTATTTATTGGATTAATAAGATGATAAACAGATTAAAAAAAGATAAGAGAAATAAAAATAGGAAATTTTTTCAACACAATTTTTTTCCAAAAAATCGTAGAGGATTTAAAATAATTGGAGAAGAGACAGTAGAAACCCTTTTTGCAGTTTTAGGAATTCTTATTTTAATTGGTGTGTTTGTTGCAATATATTTTTCTATGTATGGCAAATCTACAGAAATTAAAAAAGCAGAAGCAATATTAAATGGGCCACAAGGAATTGTCACACAAATAAAAGCAGGAACATTTCCCATCAATAAGGACATCCCTAATCCTGTTGGGTGGTATTTGCTGGGATTTACAGAAAATAAACCAAATCTTTGTTTGGGGGAAAAATGCTTATGCGTTTGTGAATGGGCCGGAGATCTTTTTACTCCTTTTAAGATAGATAGCCTTGCCCAAATGAACAAATGCGATAAATCTGGAAGATGTGCCGTTGTTTCTAATTTGAAAAATACTTTTGGAATGAAGATAGAAACAACAAAATTAAACACTATTTTAATAGAACAAGTAAATGAAGAATTAGAACTAACAAAAAAGGAGGCTTAAATGGATAAGGATGACCTAGTTAGATATTTAATGTGGATTGTATTTTTTATATTAGTGCTTGCAGGATTATTCCTTGCACTTAAAAAAGTAGGAATTTTATCATGAAAATTAAAAATAAACTTGGAGAAGACTCTCATCTTAGGGCAATCCTATGGTTAATAGGCATTGTAGCAACGATATTTGTTCTTTTTATTTTTTTAAATAGGGCAAATCTTGGGAAAGAAGCAGAACAAGATATTTGCCATTATTCTGTTGTAGCAAGGAGCACTGCTATTAGCATTGTTAATCCATTAAAAACCGTAGTACCTTTAAATTGCAAAACACAATATGTTTGCATTTCAAAAGATGGAACCTGTGATAAATTAATAAGTCCGCAAATTAAAAAAGTTGAAGATAAAAAAGAAGTTTACAATGTTTTAGCAAATCAGTTAGCAAATTGCTGGCGGATGTTTGGAGAAGGAAAAGTAGACTATACGGGGAAAGAACTTATTGCTGGCAAGAATTATTGTTCTTTATGTTATCAAGTTGCTTTTGACAAAAGCATAAAAGAAATGCTTAAAACTGACACTATTGATAAGGGAGATTTTTATAATTATCTTGAAGATACAAAAATTCCAGAAAAAGATATTAGTTACTGGGATTACTTATTTGAATCCAATAGTCCTCAAGAGTTAGCTAATTCTCTTAATGCAGAAAAAAAAGATAATACCGTTGCAGTTAATTTATATTGTAAAGAAAGATGCAGGATAGTAAATGATAAAGATTCACCTTTTTGCACCACAAATGTTTTTTTAATAAAAGACAAATCACAAGTAATTGGAACTTGCAATGCTTTATCTCTTTCAGAAAAGAAATATGGGATTGATCCTTGCCCTGAAGTAAAATGTCTAACTTCTTCTAAATCTATTTATGATAGCTCTATAGTTTCTTCTACAGATTCTATTGTTAACAGAGAGTTTAATCTTGCTGAAGTTCAAAATATTTGCCAAATAACTTGTGATGATACTATGCCCGAGATTAGAAATACCTTTTGTAGTACCTCTCATACTTTAACCATTCCTAATTCAAAAATAACGGGGACTTGTTATGCTTTCTCTAAAGATTCACAGTATGGAGTTAATGATTGTAAGATAGATAATGAAAATAGTATATGTCCTGTTGGAACTTCTTCTTATTTAACAAATACTCCTAAATCAATGCCTTTTGATTTTGGAACAATTGATCTTACTAAACGATATTATGTAATAATGGGAATTACTAGTGAAACCTCTTCATGGATTGCTCCAATTGTTGGTGGAGCAGGAGTAATTGGGGTAATTGCTTCTGGATTTTTCACTGGAGGAATATCGTGGATTGCTTTGGGGGCAGTAGCGGTTGGGACCGGAGGGACTTTTATAGCACAACTTATTGATTCTGAAAATGGACAAAAATTTCTTCACCCAACGATTATTGAAGCTTCTGAAGATTATGATAAACTGCAATGTTCAGACGTGAACACATTGGCTTAAAGCAGTTAATTTTATTAATTAAGAAATAGTTTTATTAGAATGAATAATAAAAGGGGGAATTTAATTATGTCGAATGTGCTGTCTCTTCTTTTGAATCTAATTGTTTTAATAGCTTGGATTGGATTTATTTCTAGTCGGGGAACTGAGGCAATTGTTTTGGAACAAAATTACGCAAAAAATATAGTTTTGCTTATTGATTCTGCAAAACCAATTACAGAGATGACTCTTAATATGAAAGATGCTTTTGATTTAGCGAAAAAGAATGGAGTGCCTTTTAATGAAACAGTTAGAATAAATGGCAATAATGTAATAGTGAAACTTTCTTTTGGAGGAGGATATAAGTATTCTTTTTTTAATGACGTTGACGTCACGGTTTATCCAGATCTTCTTCCAAATAAAAATTATATAATTAAAGTTAATGGATATAATTAATGAAACTTTTAAATAATAAAATAGGAGCAAAAGCATTTTCACCTTGGTGGCTTTTTATAGTTTTAATTACTTCTGCTGGACTTTATTCAATGGTTTCTCTTTTTTATGGGGCACATTATGATGTTAGAGAAGTAGAAGCACGTATTTTAACGAACCAAGTTGCTGACTGTGTTTCTTATGCCGGAAAAATAAATTCAAATTTAATCTCTAATGGAATTATTTCTGAAAACAAGGAAACCTTTTTGGAAAATTGCCATTTAAATTTTGATTCAAGTGACTGGACAATCGGGCAATTATATACAGAAGTTAGTTTTTACAAGCTTGAAAATATGAATAATCCTGTTTTTACAATTAAAAAAGGGAATAGCGACTGGGTATCTAATTGTGAAATACAGAAAACTAAAAAATATGAAAAATTAGCCCAATGCAGTGAATCTCGTTTTTATTCAACAGACGATATGAATAATCAGTACATAATTAAACTTTTGACAATAGTCAGAAAATCAGAAAAAAATGCTAAGCTATAACAAACGCTATAATAATCGTGGACAATCTCAAACTGTTTTTTGGTTTTTTGCTACTTTTACCATAGTTGCAATTTTAACTATTTTTATTTTACTTTCTATTTCTATGTCTGCAGTTAAAAACATAAAATCTCTTTTAAGTCCGAGTTTTAATTTAAAATCTGGGTTTGAAGGAGAATCTCAAGTTTTGTTAAAGAAGACTATCATCGCATATGAATTAAATAATGCAAATAAAGAACAGATTGAACTTGTATTAAAACAAAAATGAAAAATAAAATAAATCGAAGATTAACGCCTTTCCCAATGAAAAATCGTAGAGGAGATGTTGTAGCTCAAATTATTTTAGTAATTGGAGTTTTTGTAGTCTGCACTTATGCTTTGTTAAGTTTCAATATGACTAATTTGAATGTTAAAAATTCTTTTGTTGGATTAGTATTAGTGGAGCAACTTAATTCACAAATAGAAGAAAATTATTTTTACAAACAACAAACTGGGACAGGAAAGATTACAGAAGATGAGACAGGAAAAATTACAGAAGAAGTCATAGTTGAAAGAGATTTGATTAAAGCTATGGATTATGCTACAATGAATAGAGTCGTGGATAGAAATTGTGAATGTGGAGATAATTGTGAAGAATATGTTTCGTTTATTGCTAAAGCTTCTTCTGAAAATGGAATTTCTGACCCTATTTTATTATTGGCTTTAATGATGCAAGAATCTGATTGTACTTCGGATGCAATAAGTTACGATGAAAGTTCATATGGCATTATGCAGATTAATAAAATTCATTGCGGAGAGAAAAAATATGGATTACCTTCGAATATTGAAGAATGTAAAAAAGAATTAATGTATAATCCAGAAAAAAATATTGAGATTGGAGCTAAAATTTTGAAGCAATATTATGATACGTTTGGAGAAGGAAAAGAATTTTATAAATGTGTGAAAGAAAGAAAAATAGTTAGTTATTCTGGATGGGAAGCTGCTTTAAGAGCATATAATGGTGGGGGGATGGAAAAAGAAAAGTATCTTCAGGGAATATGTCCCGCTTATCTTAAAGGACAAGAAGATTTTGTTGAAGAAGTTGTGAGAAGATATGGAGTTCTGAAGGGAAATTATTTGGAGAGAGAACAAACAGAAGGAATTTTATGGTGGATTAAAAAAACTATTTCTTTTTCTGTTGAATATAAGAGTTAAGGTTACTAATGCCTCCTATTGATAATATAAAAAGATTTTTAAACAAAATAATCTTACTTAAACTATGCAAAACAAAAGAGATGATAATAGTGGATTATCCCACTACAATTTTTTTCCAAAAAATCGTAAGGGGCAGGATATTAGCATAACTACAATTATTTTAGTTGTATTGGGAATTGCTGTTTTGGTTCTTTTAATTTTAGGGTTTACAAAAGGATGGGGAAATATTGCCCCTTGGCTTTCTGGAAATAATGTTGAATCTATTAGAACCCAATGTCAAGCTTCATGTGCTACTAATTCTGAATATGGATTTTGTACTAATATAAAAAGTGTAAATAATGGAACTACTTATACTGCTACTTGTTATCAGTTAGCTAATGGAAAAGAAAAAAATGCCGATACAATTGAAACAATGTCATATTACAAAGATTTTGGAATAACCACTTGTTCTACTATTACTTGCCCAAACACACAATAATTTTTAAAAAATTATTTAAAGTTCTTTTAATTTAATTCAATATGTCTGATGATTACGGATTTTCTCAAAGAAGGAATAAAGGAAAAGATAAGAAGAAAGATAAGAAAAAACATCCTTACAAGATTGGTGGAATTCAGAGGAGTTTGGAATTGAAGAGGAAATGAGTTATCATCTCAACCCCGCCCACCCGCCCGAGAGGAAAGAAAATTATTGATGTAATGATAGAACCCAACTTACTTTAATGGTGTGAATGAGGTATTTGATTAATTGAACATGGCTTGGGGTTTTAGTTATTACTTAATTTTCTTTGATTCAAAATAGCTTGTAAATGCTAGAACACCTAATCGGTTTTCTTCGCTTGATTTTCCCTTTGAATTTGTGCTCAAGGCTGATGAGAGAACCTTTATTAATTCTAAATTATTTTTCTCTTTATGTATGAGGTGATTTTTTTATACGTGTTAGCGTTAATTTGGATTGTCTTTGCAGTTTTTCAGGATTTGAAAACTAGAGAGATTGCAAATTGGCTTAACTTTTCCCTGATTGTTTTTGCTTTGGGATTTAGATTTCTTTTTTCACTCTTTAAGGGGAATGGAGATTTTTCATTTTTTTATAGCGGACTGATTGGACTGGGAATATTTTTTGTATTGGGAAATTTATTTTATTATGGAAAAATATTTGCTGGGGGAGATGCTAAATTAATGATTTCTCTTGGAGCAATCTTGCCGATATATTCAAATTTATCGCTTAATGTTCAACTTTTTTTTAATTTTATTTTAATATTCTTATTAACAGGATTTGTTTACATTCTTGCTACAAGCACTTTCTTATGCATAAAACATTTTAAGACATTCAAAAAAGAATTTGCAAATCAGATAAAGAAAAATAAAAAGTTATTGATTATAGGAACTGGAATTAGTTTGCTGTTTTTAATTGCTGGATTTTTTGAACCTTTATTTTTTATTTTAGGATTGTTAATCTTTTTCTCATCCTATTTATATCTTTATTCAAAGGCAATTGATGAAGTTTGCATGATAAGAAAAATTTTTGCAATTCACTTGAGGGAAGGAGACTGGCTTTATCACAATTTGAAAGTTGGAAAACATGTAATCAAAGCTAATTGGGACGGACTAACTCAAAAAGAAATAAAAGAAATAATTAAGCATTACAAGAAAGTTAGAATACGTCAAGGAATTCCCTTTTCTCCCAATTTTTTAATTAGTTTCCTTATTTTTATAATTCTTAGCAAATTGAATATAACTCTATGGGATTCTTTTTGGTAGCCAGAGAAAATCTTTTATTTGCTCTATCTTGCTTTTAGGAATTTTTTTTATTTTCTCTTTTTTTTGTTCAAGTTCTACTCTTATATTTTCTAATTCTTCCAAAGAAGAATGATTTCTCTTTGAATTGAAAGTTTCGGCATCATAGATTGGGAGCAGGTTTATTACTTCATGCCCGAATAATCTTGAATTTGAAGATTCTATTGTTTTTGGAGAAAATTTACTTTTTATTTTTTTAGAAATGGCTTTAGCAAGAGATTCTACCCCTTTTTGATTTTTGTCAGAATGAGTTTTTGCAATTATTAATGCATGTCCTTTAGAAATTGGATTTATATCCAATACTGCAATTGCTTCTTTATTTTCATCTAACTTGCAAGATTTAATTTTTCCAGAGGTGATTGAACAAAAAACACATTCTGCAGAAGATTCAGAAGAGTCATCTCCTTTTATCAGCTTATTTTTTGCTAAAAATTCCTCAAGCTGTTCTGAATCCATTGAATTAATTTGCTGTCTGGCAGATTCAATTTGCTCTGCGGGAAAAGTAGATTCAATATGAGAAAGCAACTTACCTTTTATTTCTCCAACTTCTTCATCTGATAACATATTAGAACTAATTAGAGAGAATTTTTAAATTATTCTTAACCTATTGCTCTTCTAATATCAATGACTTGCACAGAATTTACATCTTCTATACTTTGAAGAGATTCTTCTAAATTTTCAAGCTCTGCTTCTTCTGGCCAAGCAAATAAAACAATTATTGCCTTTAATCCAAATGCAATTGGCTCTTCTTCAAGCTGACATCCTTTTCCGCCCATTTCCCCTATTTTAGAAGTCATTTCTTGTTTTATTCTTTCTAAATCCACCTCTGGAGATGTTGGCATTACTTTTATTTTTACAACTGCTGTTCCCATAACTAAATGGAATATATTTGATTTATAAGGTTTCTGCTTTGGAATAATTTTACGAAAATACTTAAAAACCTTTGTTTGTTTTTTGCCCAATGGTGATTGAAAATTATGATAGGATAATAGAAAAGATTTCTAGAATTTCTAATCTTCCTAAAGAAGAAATTGAAAGAAAGATTGAGGCTAAAAGAGCAAAGCTTTCTGGATTAATCAGCAGAGAAGGAGCTGCACAAGTTATAGCATCAGAACTGGGGATTTCTTTTGATAATGAAAAATTAAAAATAGAAGAACTCCTTTCTGGAATGAAAAAAGTGAATACTGTGGGGAAAATTCTAAGTGTTTCTCCTGTACGCACATTCAAAACTAAAAAAGGGGATGATGGAAAAGTTGCAAATTTATTTATTGCAGATGAAACATCAAATATCAAAGTTGTGCTGTGGGATACAAATAGCATTGCTCTTCTTGAAAGAGGAGAAATTACAGAAGGGATAGTCATAGAAATTGTTAATGGGAGCATGAGGGATAATGAATTGCATCTAGGCAGTTTTTCAGAAATAAAAATAACAAATCAATCTTTCGGAGATGTTAAAACAGGAAAGATTTTCAAGGAAAAAAATATATCTGAACTTAAAAATTCAGATTATGCCACAGTAAGAGCATTTATTGTCCAGTCATTTGAGCCAAAGTTTTTTCACGTTTGCCCCAGTTGTAAGAAAAAAGCTGTTCCAGAAGGAGAAGGATTTCTTTGTGCAGAACATGGAAAAGTAATCGCAGAAAAGAGAGCGTTATTAAATGTTATCCTTGACGATGGGACAGAAACGATAAGGACAGTTGCATTTCATGATACATTACCTGAATTGGGAATTACTGACTTGGATAATCTTGAAGAATTGATAATGCAAAGAGAAGCTTTGCTTGGAAAAGAAATGTTGTTTCATGGAGCAGTTAGAAATAACAAATTTTTCAATACTCCTGAATTTATCATAGAAAGAGTTGAAATTGTTAATCCTGATTTATTGATTAAGGAATTGGAAAATTAATTAGTTGATTAAGAATTCATATTTTTATACCAATCACGAAGTTTGTGTGGGATTCTTTCTTTTTTAAGAACTTCTAATAAGCTAACTTTTTCTTGATTAACATAGCGACGATACTTCCCATTGATAAAATCTCCGACATTTGCAATTACCACTAATTCTTTCTTTTTACGAATTAGTCTTGGTGCATTCTTTATATCCCCCAGGATATACTCTGAATCTTTGCTATCCATAATTAAACCTAAAGGAGTTACATAATATCCCCTTGCAGTTAGTTTATCTCTTATCTTTCCTTCATGTCGCATTTTTGTTACTTCATCTATTGCCATAATTTCCAACTCTATTTTTCCTTTATAAGTTCGCCTGTTGCAAGAAAACTTCCCTACTTTAGTTCGTGAGAGAATTGCAACTGAACGGTTGGCGAACTTAAAGTATTTATTTCTAAGAATATTAAATATAAGAGCCGAGATACTCGGCTCGAGAATGCACTTGATAGTCAGAGCTTTCTCAACTAAATAAATCTTTGGAGTTAACATGAAAATTGAAACACATAGCTATAGCCATGATGTCGGTGAATTTAACTATCACATACAGCTGACCCCCGCATTTAGACAAAATATTTTTGCAGATGAAAAAGTGAAAAAATTGACACAAGCATATCTTGTGGCGAAGATAGAGTAATTAAAATTAAATTTAGTAGCAATTGAATTTGGACCAGACCATGTCCATCTTTTTGTTGCAAATTGCAAGAATTATGCCCCCTGCAAAATAATTCAATTTCTGAAAGGTTTCTCGTCGAGAATGATGAGGAAGAATCACTTTGAATTATTTAAAATGTTTTTGTGGGGAGATAAATTTTGGAGTGAAGGTTATTTTTGCAGAAGCATTGGAGAAACAACATCAGAAGCTGTAGAACATTACATAAAAGAAAGTCAAGTTAAACATTGGGCGAATTAAATACGCCCCGTGGCTTTAGCCCGTGGGTAGTTAACAAAAGTTGGGATTTTTGCTTTTAGAGGATTTAGTTAATAAACTAAATTCTTTTCATTTTTTCAAGAGATTCATAATTTTTTTAATGTTTTTTAAAGAATATTGAATATATATCTGACAAGCGAATAATCTTTATAAACAGAGGCAAGTTCTGTTTTTTATGACTAAGAAAATAGTTGATGAAGAAGAGGAAGAAGAAGTAAAAAAATTAAAAGAAGGAGAAGAGCCTCAATTAACTGATTTACCTGGAATTGGACCTGCTGTTGCTGCTAAATTGGAAGCAGCTGGAATTTTTGATTTAATGTCTCTAGCTGTTATGAGTCCTGCTTCACTTGCTAATACTGCTGGAGTTGGAGAAGGAGTTGCAAGAAAAGCAATTCAGGCTTCAAGAAAAATGCTTGATTTGGGATTTGTTGACGGGATGGAATTCGCCGAGAGAAGATCAAGTGTTTCTTATATTACCACTGGAAGTAAAGAGTTAGATAATCTTTTGGGGGGAAGGGGAATTCAGAGTAGAGCAATTACAGAAGCGTTCGGGGCATTTGGAAGTGGGAAAACTCAATTAGGTTCTACATTGGCGGTTAGGACACAATTGCCTGTTGAAAATGGCGGAGCAGATGGAAAAACTGTGTTTATTGATACAGAAGGAACATTCAGACCTTTAAGAATAAAACAAATTGCAGAAGGACTTGGAGCAAATGCAGAAAAAGTTTTGAAAAATATTTTTGTTGCAAGAGCATTCAATGCTGACCATCAAATTTTACTTTTAGAAAAAATTTCTGAAATGATTAAAAAGGGAGAGCCAATAAAACTTTTGATTATTGATTCTTTGACTGCACATTTTAGGGCAGAATATTCTGGAAGAGGAGAGTTAGCAGACAGACAGCAGAAGTTGAACAAATATATGCATAACTTAATGAAACTTGCAGAGACTTACAATCTTGCTGTTTATGTTACAAATCAAGTTATGGCTAATCCTGCACAAATGTTTGGAGATCCCACACAAGCAGTTGGGGGAAATATTGTTGGACACGCGTCAACATATAGGATATATTTAAGAAGAGGAAAACAAGGAAGCAGAGTTGCAAAATTAATTGATAGTCCGGATTTGCCAGATAATGAAGCTATTTTCTATGTTGCAGAAAAGG
>JBBSXF010000062.1:0-1209 GCA_038045905.1 Nanobdellota archaeon | reverse complement strand
GAATTTATCATTTTATTTTTTAACTTTTAAGTTTTGGATTACTCCGGACAAAGCTGATTAATAGCTAAAAATGTTTCGTAGAAACATTTTTTAAACAAACTCCCCTTACTTTAAATATGACAGAGGTAGATGAATTAATTGCAACAATAAATCCTGATTTATACTATGACGGAACAAAGAAAGAAATAAGTGAATTCAAAGAATTGATAAAAACAGATGGATTTCAGAAAGCATCAAAGAAAGCTAAACCGAAACCAGAAGTAACTCACACATTAGGTTATGATTCTTCGTCGGAAACATTAGAACCTCTTTATTTTTTCCTGTTGGACTTAATGAACACTATGGGATTAAAGCCAGAAAAATTAGTTGATAATTTCAGCTCAACTCCGGGAAGCGGACATTTTGCAGAACTTGGACAAAGAGCAACAATTATGCAACAGCAAGCAAGCAAACTTATGGGAGATGTTAATACTGTTTTAAGAAGTGTTCTAAATATTGTTTATGATTTGAAAGATTTCAAAATGAGATTACAGCATTACGAAGGATTAAAGTCAAAAAAGAAAGAAGAACAAGATGCTTCTGTTCTTGCATTAAAACAGATTTGGATGGATAAGGTAGATATTGCAAAAGGAAATTCGAGTATTAAAGCAATGGGATTGGGACAGGCTGGATTTCAAACATTGATTGATGCATTCTTATCTGTAAAAGAGGAAAAAGATGTTGATAACATTGATTTGAATGACAGAATTAAAAGAATAATAAAACCAAGGATACTTGAATTTAATATTTGGCTCAAAGAATCTGAGAAAGAATTGAAAAAAAGATATGAACTTGAAAAGATTTATCTAAAAAGCCAAGTGAATAGTCTCCAACTTTATTCTAGATGGGCAAAGCCATATTTGAAAGCAGCACAAAGCTTGGAAGCGAAAGATTCTGGGAAAAACCCTTCGCTTGTAAAAACATTTAATACTATTATTCTAGAATTAACTCTTTTAGGAAAAAACAAATTAGATATCGGAGATGAAGCAGTAAAGGGAAATTTGCCTAAAGATTTCTCAAAGGCGAGTTTTTTAAAAAAGATTAAAAGAAATTATTATGGAGTGATTATCCTTGACTTTACATTTAGGGGGATTCCTCAAAGAGTGGGCCAGCAATCGCAGTATGTATTCGGGGGAAAAGCAGATGTAACCTTTAAGGCATATGTGTTAA
>JBBSXF010000061.1:0-2780 GCA_038045905.1 Nanobdellota archaeon | reverse complement strand
ACTTTCTAACTCAAACCAGTTACTTTTTCCACTACCATTGTCAGTAATAGTTTGGGTAAACCAATCTATTTCGTCAGGACTATTGATTGTTGTCATCTCTCTCTTTGAAAGATTTGATTTAAAAACTCTTTGTATCATTAATATTCTTTTTTATTATGTATATTAAACAGTATATTTTACAATTCCTTACGACATCGTGCAAACGAGAGAGTCAAAAAGAACTATAGTTCTTTTTTATATCCCACAGAAGTTGGTGCTTCTCCGCCGTGCCAGGTAAATCTCGGCTTTATTCTAACAGGATAAATTCTTTCTGAATTGTCGTCAAGAACAATCGCACTTCCTTTAAGAGAAGGCAAGTCATTCATATATTTAGTAATTCCTTCAAGAAGATAACTTTGCATAACATAATTCAATGCTTCTAAATCTGGTTGGCTTGTTACTCTATGCGAAATTACAATATCTGATTGAGTCATAACATCTCTATGAATTTGCCCTGGCTGTTGTGTTGCAAGAACTAAAGAAATTCCTGGTTGCCTTCCTTCCCTTAACAATTGCACTAAAGCATCTGTTGCTGCAGTCCTGCTATTTAATGGAAGAAACTCGTGTGCTTCATCAATAAAAATCCAAACAAGAGGATTTTCTTTTTTCTCAGATATTAAAGAAATATTCATTCCTCTTGAAACAGAATCTATTTCTTCTTTTTTTCTAGAGTCCATTCTTTCATTGAAAATTTTTCTTGAAACTAAGCTAATCACTAATGCTCTTATATTAAAAGAACCAACAGAATTGTAAACACTCAAATCCAAAACAGAAGTCATTCCAGCACTAACTAAATCTTTTATTTGGGTTGGAGATTCTCCCCTTTTTGCAAATATTCCCCATTCGTCCGCTGCCTCAAATAATCCTATCGCAGCATTTTTTGTCTCTGATTGAGTTTTTGAATCATTCTCAATTAAAGAAATAATATCCCTTATTTCAAATTCTTCTCTTTCTTTCGCTTTCCCCAATATTCTTTGAATAAGTATTGAAACAGGATTTGTAATATCCAATCCAAAAGTAATTATCCAATCATCAGAAGTTAATTCCCTTATATCTAAAGCAAACCTTTCATCAATAGGAATTCCTTTTTCCAAATAAGCATCAAAATGCCCAGCAGGAACGAAAATCTTTACAGGCAGATTTTTTGATTTCAAATCCCATTCCTGCAATAATTTCCTATCTTTTTCATTTTCAAATTTCATTGTCCAATAAATTCCCATTGTATCAAACATTAACGAAGCAATATTCTGGCTAACCTCTTTAGGCAAATTAGAAAGTTCTTCTGCAATAACTCCAAGAGTATAAGATTTTCCCGAACCCCTTTTTCCAGCCACGAGGACAACATGGCTTCTTGCAACATCCATAAATATTTTATTGCTTAGCGAAGTATATTGCCCCATCTTAACATATCCTTTTCCAAGATAAACTAGTCCGCGGTCTCCAAAATGCTTTTTGTCAGATTCATCTCTTCCAAGAATAATATCATACCCCATGCGACAATTTCCTCCCTTTTTTATTCATTATATAAAAAAAGAGAACAACTTTTTATATCTGTCGCAGAATTACTAGGAGCTGTTAAGAGCCTTGGTTCTTATTTTATTATTTATTCATGATTAAACTAGTTTCACCATAAAGTTTTTAAAAGGTATTTCTCTAATCTTAAAATGGAAGAAGAAAAAAGAGAAGCAGAACATCATCACAGAAAAATTAATCTTACTGAAAAAGTAAGGGAAAATCCTTGGATTCTTTCAACATTAGTTTGTGGGATATTATCTCTTGTATTATTATTCTCACTTTTTTCTGGGGGATTCACAGGAAATGTTACTAAAGCGGTAGCAGGAGAAAAAATCTTAAAATTCTATCAATCTATGGGAGTTGAAGAATTAAGTTTAGAATCAGTTAGTGAAGTTTCTGGACTTTATGAAGTAAATTTGAAATACAAAGAACAAACTATTCCTATATATGTAACAAAAGACGGCAAATCATTTACTGAAAAATTAAATCCAACAGGAGATGCGGTTTCTGATACCCCTGCCCAAAATACTCAAACCGATGTTCCAAAAGCAGATAAACCAAAGGTGGAATTATATGTTTTCACATATTGTCCTTATGGAACTCAAATGGAAAAAGCAATGATACCTGCTGTTAAATTACTTGGAGATAAAATTGACTTTAAGATAAGACAAATTGGAGCAATGCACGGAGAATATGAAAAGATAGAAGCACAAAGACAGTTATGCATAGAAAAGAATTATCCTGCTAAATTCTTAGATTATATTCTTGCATTTGATACTGATTCAACATGTTCAAATGGAGATGCAACTTGCGTTGCTACAAAGACAAAAGCAATTTATTCTAAGCTTGGAATTGATGGTGCGAAGATAGATACTTGTATGGCTTCTGAAGGAGAGACCTTATACAATGCAGAAGTAAGCAATGCCCAAGCTAAAGGAGTTGGTGGAAGTCCAACATTAATAATCAATGGAGTTAATTCACAAGCAAGTAGAAGTCCAGAAGGAGTTAAAGGAGCAATTTGTAGTGCATTTAATACTGTTCCATCAGAATGTAGTCAAACATTAGATACAAATCAAGCATCAGCCGGATTTGGCTCAGGAACAAGTGCTTCTAGTTCAGGTTCAGCAGCCGCTTGTGCGACTTAAGAATTTTTCTTTATTTTATTAAATCTTTAAAATTAGTTAATCTTTAAACTTCTATAAAACTATAAAAACTCAATGAGATTA
>JBBSXF010000060.1:0-4536 GCA_038045905.1 Nanobdellota archaeon | reverse complement strand
TTAATTTTGCTGTTAATTATACAGAATTGGTGTCAAAAATTTGGGGTCCGGGCCACATCAAAAAACCTCGCCTAGCAGGCGATGGGGATCAGATCGCTTTGCGCCAGCATTGTGACTGCGATTGCAACTGTGGTGGTCAAGATTGCGATTGTAATTGCAACGGATGATCTTCGTCCAACCCGCGTTTAAAGTGGCCCCTGTATTTCTGGGGGCCATTCTTTTTATAAAAATTAACCAATATAGTATAATTAGTGGAATAAAATGATAAAAATCTTATTAAACTACTCTAGGGAATTTGAAATCCAGAGAATAAAAAATACTCTTAAAAGACTTGGCTGGTATATTGATAACGGTTATTCCTTAGACAGCCTTTCTTTCCCTAAAAATGTAAGCTTGGATAAGCTACAAAAAATCCCCGACGAGGAATTGTCTGAAGTAATTAAAGTTGAATATGATGAAACTAAATTTATTTCTACCGCTGAATCAGTCGAACAAATGTATCATAATTATGATAGAAAGTTAACTGAATTTATTAAAAGTACTGGGGTTGCCCTAATACCAGAAATTAAAGTGTTTTTAACTAATTATGGTATTGGAGGTAGCTACTCTTTACCAAATGAAATAATCGTTAACATATCAAAATATTATAGCATTGGTTTATTGAGGAATATTTTACATGAAATCATCCATCTTCATATCCAACCCTTGATCGATAAATACAAAATTGGTCAGTGGGGAAAAGAAACTCTCGTTGATTTATTGTTCGAAAGGGCATTCCCCGATCTCTGCAAGAGGCAGAATATACCAATAGATACAGTGGATATAGAAAAAATATTCAAAGAGAATTTTCCTAATATCGAAAGAGTCACCTCTCTAGTCTCAGGATTGACTACTTAGGATTCATTTCCAACAGGCCCTTTCTTTTGTTTGTTTTTTAGGCTGAAAAGAAAGAAATGGTGGCTGACCCTATTTCCCCTTTTTCATACTTACATTACGCTACAATAGAAATATGGTGGCTGACCCCATCCTTCCGCCAAGGTATTGGATATTACGATTTCATAGACAAAAATTAAATATAGTTGTATGCTGAGAGTCTATACTAAATCTAAAATGGAGTCTACTTTGCTTTACGGACCGCCAGCTAGTGGTAAGACGACCTTAGCCCAAATTTTAACAAAAGAAACAGGGCTGGTTTATATATCCGTGGGCCAGATTGTTCGTGAAGAAATTAGAAAAAAAAGTACTAATGGTTTGTTATTAAAAAAATACTTAGATGATGTTGTCGAGTATCCAGTGGATTTAATCTCTAAAGTAGTTGAAAATAGATTAAAGAAACTAAAGTCGGGAGAGTCTTTCTTGCTAGATGGTTTTCCCAAATATTACAACGAAGCTAAAGCCTTTTTAGACATAAAAGAAAAACACAAACTAAATATAAATAATATTATACTTATTGAAGTACCATTACCTCAAGTTATATCTAGAGTAAAAAATAGACGCATTTGCCTAAACTGTCTAAGGCAATACTCAATTGAAGTTGATGGTATTTCAAGATGTTCAAAATGCGAAATCCTCCTTAGTAAAAGAGAGGATGACTCTATCGATTTTTTAATTAGACGTTATACAGACTATAAAAAATCTATTGGTAAAACTCTAAAGATATTGGGATCTAATAATTTTAAAACAACAAAAATAGATGGCGAAAAACATACACTAGAAATATTGCATTTAATTAAAAAAGAGTTAATATTCCCAAAATAAGCCCGAGTAGCTCAGCAGAGAGAGCGCCCGTCACGTTTGCGGGAGGTCGATGGTTCAAGTCCATCCTCGGGCTCTAAAAAAATGGACCAAATTTATACCTGGAAAGAAACGGCTTCTTTAGTTGGTATTAATGATGAAATCTTTTTAAAGGATTTAAGTAATCTCATAACTTTGTCGAGGAAGAAAGGGTTGGGTTTACCTGTATCTTACCAAAAAACACACTATACGAAGTCTGAAATTGAAAAGATTAAAATTATGTTGAATTGGTGGGTATGTCTAGAAAAATATACTAATATTGAATGGCGGGATGCTTTTACAACAAGGATCGTGCAAGAAAGATTGATAAATGCTATTTTAGCTGGCCAGTCATTAGTCTTTTTTTCTATTTTTTGCCCCACTTATAAAAAAGGAGTTGGGCAGTTTGGATATCAGAGAAGCATAGGTGACAATACTAAGCAATTAATAGAAAGCATATCTTCCTTTGTGGAAGAGTCGGATAATTTAGGAGTGAAAATAGAAATGACTTTTTATTTTAGTGACTTATTACTAGAAAATTATAACAACCTCGTAGGAACAGGATACAAGGAAGACCTTGGGTGTTGTTACGAATCCTTCTTAAAGGAAGTACTATTCTGGAGTAAGGGCAAGATAAAAATAGAGTTATTGTCATCGATACCGAAGTGCAAGTATTTAATCGGTGAGGCTGGAGTAAAGTCTAATTCTGACGTGAATTTAGAAATATATGAAAGGGTTTTGAACCGCGATAAGATTTTCTATATAGAAAATCTGGGGTGGAATATGGATATGGTCAAAAAGAGAACTAATATAATATTCGGTTCATATATTAAATTGTGTGGAATATTTTATGAACTATATCCATCTGCCATAATGTTTTGGACTGAAAGCGCATTTGAAAGAGGGCTAATATATAGAGCAAAAACAAAAGAAAGTATCCCAATAGTATATCCTAAAAAAAATGAATCTAGATAATATAACAATTTATTTATCTACCAATTGTGTAGATATTACACCTCTTAATGATCTAACAGATTTTAATAAGAATTTTGTTAGAGATTTATATAGAGATGAACCATTTCCGATCTTTGAACATAGTATATACCACTTATTGTCTTATCTTATTTTTGATTACAAACTTTTTACAGCATCTTCAGTTTCTTGGAGAGGGGTAGTTGCCCTTAAGGAAGATGCTGTGGTTTTCTTCACACCATTAGTGCTTGAAGAGGATAGCTTCTTGAAGTTTATAAATAAACTCTCAGATTTTGCAACTAATTATAAAATTAAAATACAAAATGTTAGTGCCTACTGGGTCCATAAGCATGAAAAAATAATTAAGAGTTGGAAGATAGAAAATCGTTCACGAGAAGAAGCTGTATATGATGTAAAACTACTGCACGATCTACCAGGCAAAGACTTCTCTAAGTTAAGGAATACAAAAAATAGATTGTTGAGGAGTAATGTTCTTACCTTTAAGACTATCTCGGAGAATAATAAAAATCATCTAAAGATAATACTGCAGAAGTGGCAAAAAACTCAAGGTTATAAATACTCAAAAGATAAAACGGATAAAGAGATATTTATGTGTACAAAGTTTGTTAAATTTTTAGAGGGGGAACCAGATTCTGTAATAGCTAATATTGGGTATATAAAAGATGCCCCTGTAAGTTACTGTTTAATGCACAAAGCTTTATCAGATGACAACTGGTGGACAATATATTCAATTAAAGGTCTTAATCAACATAAAGATGGAGGAACCAGAGGGGTATCTGATGCAACATACATAAATTGCATAGAAAGAGCTAATAAAAAGGGTGCGTTATTTTTGAATGATGGTGAATTGGGAATTGAGAATGGAAGCAGAGAGCATAAACTACGCTTTAAACCCTGTATGTTTTTAAAGTCATTCGACATAGTTATATCTTGAAACATAAACTTATGAATTTATTTAATCAACCATTTGACATAAATTGTTTAGACTCAAAAAAAGAAACTTACAATTTTAATAAGCAACTTTTCTCACCTCTGAATCGTCCAGATACATTATTTACTTTATACGGTAGAAATGCCTTGTACTTAGGCTTAATGGGGATATCTAAGATGAGCAGTAAGAGGGAGGTCCTTGTGCCTAGTTATTCCTGCGGTGACGAACTTCAAACCATAATAAATGCCGGATTTTCCATAAAACCTTATACAATAGACTGTGAATTAAATAGTAAAATTGATGAGATAATTAATTTAATTAGTGATAAAACTGTAGCAATCCTGGTAGCACATTTTTTTGGTTTGCCCCATAAAAACATAGACGCGATACTAAAAACATGTCGATCGAATAACATATATCTAATAGAAGATTGTGCCCACTGTTGTGGTGGTTCATTTAAGGGTAAACCATTGGGCCTTTTGGGTGATATATCAGTTTTTAGTCTTAGAAAGACTCAAAATATACCCCACGGTGGAGCATTGGTTGTTAACAATAAAAATATTGTTCAAATACCCAAAATGATACCACCTGGAAACGACGTCGTTAGTATGGATCTATTTCTATTTATGGGATATCGTAACGGACTTATTTTGCCGGGATCACCTCTGAATAATATCCTTAAAAAAACCACTAATCTAGAAAACAGAGAGGGCGCGAGACATGATAAGGGCGGTGCGTATTTTTTAGAAATATCAAATCTTGCTAAAATAATTATAAAAAATAGTGCAGAAACTAACCAGCATAATCAACATGTGAGGAGTGAGAACATTAGATACTAC
>JBBSXF010000059.1:0-5763 GCA_038045905.1 Nanobdellota archaeon | reverse complement strand
AGTATGAATGGAACATTAATCCAACGTTTCTGGATTAGAATTTACACATAGCCCATTAAATGGAAAAGTTATTATAATAACAATTATTAGCATAAATAGAGATTGGCAAAGGATGGTAAAAAGATAAAAATGCAAAACTTCAAATTTGATTATGATGAAGAAAATGACAGCTTATTTGCTTATTTAGATGGTGCTAAATCAAAGGGGGCTGTTGAAGTTGGTGATTTTGTTTTTGATTTTGATAAAAATGGTAATTTAGTTGCAATGGAGATTTTTGAGGCATCGGATTTATTTAAGACGGTTCTTTCAAAAATGATAAAACTTGCTAAAATAACCGAGTTTAATGTAGATATATTTAATTTTAGAAATAGTAGAGCAACTATAAGATTTAGCATTAGTGATGGGGTAGAAAGACAATTTGCTAACATAATTATCCCAAGAGTAAATGAAAAAAGTCCTTCTTTACAATATTAACTTAATATGACAGACACACAATTAATTGATTTTATCCGAAGATAACATTTCCAATCATTGATGATGTTTCAGAGTTGGTTGTTTCGTCTTCTTGATTTTGTATTTCCTGTTCTTTGTCTTTATTGTCTTCTGACATCATTATTTGGAAGAATGAATTTACAAGACTTTTGACATCTCCTGAACTTGCTTCAGGGGAGATTTTTGCAGAATTAATTATACTTCTTACTTTAAAGGACATTTGAATTCCTTTTGCAAATTCTTTTATTTTCTGTATTGGCTGGATTTTTTTATCCCAAGGAGGAGTTTCAAGTCTTTCTCCTGACATTTCTTTTTCCTGCATATAAATTAAATCATAAATTTTTTGAAATTCAATATCAACTCTTACATCTTCTTCAGGAACTTCTTCTGGAAGCATTGGTTTTACATTGAAAATATCTTTTTCATTAACTTGAACATACAAATTGAATACAACTTGGTCGTTATCCATTAATCTTACAGCTACATCAACATTTCCGTTGTATTTTAAAGCAATTGATTGTATTTTATTTATTAGCCCTGTGTTTTGTCTTATGTTTTCTTTTTCTTCAGGAGTAAGTCCCTCTTCATTTTTTCTTTCTGTTTTTTCTTCTGGTGAGCCTGGAAATTCATGATTCTTCATTGATTTTTGCATTTCATATTTGATAAATTCTTTATTTGGAAAAATCCATGCTTTCATATAAGGAGTTATAATTTGAACTTCCTTGTTCATTCCTTCGAGCTTCACTGTTTTTATCTCCTCCCAGAATTCTATACTCCCATAATCTGATTCGTATTTAACATTTATTAGATTGATATTAGAAATCTCGTTAGTTCCTAAACACTGCATTCTATAAGCCATTTCTCTTGCATTATCCACATCTTTCCAATACAATTCAAATATCCCAGATGATGCTTGTTCCCAATTCTCTGCAGAGTTAGCAAGATACTTTTCAAAGAACCATGTTACAAATTCTTGGTTGAATCCTGCTTCAAACTCTTCTCTCTGTTTCTTAAGACTTTCATAATCATACTTACACCAATCAGCTTGTCCTCCGGAATAATACTTATTTTTCAAGTATTGTATTTCTTGGAATGGTTCTCCCCATCCCCCAAACCAAATAAATCCTTCTGTCTTTCCTTGATTTGTTCTACAACTTCCTCCTACTTGGAAGACTCCTTTTTCTTGTTTGTTTTCATCCTTATTTTCAAATTCTTTCCACCAATCTCCTCCTTTAGAACATTTTTCAACACAACTTTCTTCTGGACTGCATTCTGTCTCACATTTTTTTTGAGTATCTTCAACAGTACAAGTAAGTTGTTCTCCACAATCCTCTTTGATACATTTTTCAACACATGGACGTGTACATTCTTTTTTACATCTTTCTTTATTTTCTTCATTTCTTCTTTCATTTTCTTCGTTACGTCTTTCATCATCATCTCTTCTTTCATCCTCCTCTTTTCCTTGCACATCTTCATGGTATTCCTGTTGTGTTTCTCCTGTTGATGTCGATTCTGCTGTTTGAGTTTCTCCTATTGATTGTTCTGTTGATGTCGATTCTGAAGAAGTTGATGTTGATTCTACTGCTGTTTGAGGCTCTTCTGTATCAAATCCAGTTATAGCTCTTCCATTTATTCCTAATCTTGAAAAGAAAGAAAGTATTGAATTGAAGATTACATTTGCTGTTAAGGGCTGTTCTGAAGAGGTTGATTCTTCTGTTGTTAGTTCTGATTGAGTTTCTGCATTTGTTTCCTCTGCCGATGTAGATTCTGTTTGTTGTTTTTGAATTTCAGTTTCTTGTGTTTGTTCTGTTTGCTGAGTTTCTATTGTTTCTTCTAGCCGTGTTATTTCTGTTGTTGAAGTTTGTATTGGTTGCTCTACTATAATAGAAGGTTGAGCTGTTTCTGAAATTACAACATTTGGAAGAAGTTCGCATTTTCCATTACTGCAAACATTTTCCCCTCCGCAATCACTTACAACTACACATTCATTTCCAACAGTAATTTCAGTTTTTACTTCTACTTCTTGTGAACATTCTCCTGTTTTTTGCCAGAATCCAAGATGGCAGATTTCAACAACACTTCCAATTAATTCACAGATTTTTTCCTCTCCTTCAGAGCATTCTGATTCTTTGCATTCTGTCAAACTTGTTATTTTACATTTTCCTTCTATACATTCTGCAACTCCGCATGAAGGTTGAATACAATCTTCTGTTGCTGTGCAAGATTCTTCTTCTTTCAAACATTTTGTTTCTAATGGACAATTTGTTTGAGGGTCATATTTGCTAAAAAATGCTTTGCTTCCTTCTTCGCATTCTGTTACAGAAAGTTCTTGACAAGCAAAAGAAACATTCCTTACTACTTCCTGTACTTCTTCTCTTGCTTTACATTCTTGTTCAATGCAGTAAAAATTAACTTCTTGTTGAGTTGTTTCATTTCCATTTTGAATAGTGCTTGTTCCTTTACCACAGATTTTTCCTCCGCATTGTTCATCTGAACAATCAATTGCATTGTTATTGTTATCATCTTGGTTATTATTGCAGATTTCTTCTCCTTTTTCTCTAAATTCTTCAATTAATCTTTTTTCAAATTCTATTTGCGTGAAGTATGATTCAGTTATATCATAATCTGAAAATAAACCTAAGTAGAATTGTTTTCTTACTTCATAATTTAATTTAGTAAGTGTTTTTGCCTTTTGTCTTTTTTCCTGTTCTAATTTTATCCATCCATAATTTTGATCAAATTTCTGCCTTTCTTCTTGACTCATTGATTGTGTTCTAGAATTGAATTCTTTATCTAAGTCTTTCCAAACATCATTTGATTTTTGATTCCAAGCTTCATTTAAGCTCCATAATTTGCTTTTTACTTTCATAATTGAATTAAAATCTTTATTATTACAAGCTTGTTTTATTTCATCAATTACTTCGCTTATTTCTTGTTGATATTGTGAAGAATCTTTGTTCCCTGAATTTTCTGAGGGTTGCTCTTTCATTCCTTCATCTTTGAAATTAAATCCTGGTCCTCTTCCTTCAACTCTAATATCCATATTTATCCAATTGTTTTCACAATCGTCACACATTTCAATTCTCGCAATAATTTCATAATTGTCTCCTTCACAAATAGGTGCTTCTACCACATACATATTTTGTGTTCTTCTTTTGTTTTCTGTTCCAAAAATACTTCCCATAAACTCTTCACATTTCTCTCCGCTCTGTTGGAAGTAAGATTGAAATGATTTTTCTGCATTAACACTTTCTTTTGCAAGAGCTTCTGCATTTTCAGGAGAAGGATTTGAACCGAATGTTTGCGCTAAAGATTTTATTGCTTCTATTTTACTTTGAATATCTAATTGTTCTCCTGATTTTTTGAATTCTGTTTCAAAATTAAGTCTGTAAATTAATTTTCCCTCTAAATCTTCAATAAGCTGATTTTTATCATTGTTCTCTTTATCTTTTTGAATATTTTTTCTGCTAAAGATAGATGGCCAAGCAGTTAATCTAACTTGAATTTTTTCCCCGTCAAATACAATTTTTCTCCATACAGGAACATCCTTGTCCATTTTCTTTTCCTTTTCTGCTCCTTCTTGCCATACCCATCTTGTTTTTTCTGTTGGCTCTCCTAAAATTGATTTTAATTGATCTTCTTTCAAAATTCCTCCCATTTCTTTTCCTGTTGCACCAAGAAGTTGATTCATATTTTCTCTAGCAGAAGAAGTATATACTAAAAATTGAACATAATTAATATTGCCTGATTCATATTCTCCAGCATATGTTGTTAATTTTTTTATTTCAGAATCGGCGCTAATAGCTAAGATTGATGGGAGCAAAAATAAGAGCAGTACTATAGTTAAGATCAGTCCCCTTTTTTTCACTCTGTCAATTGGATTTGCTTGTTTAAAAAGATTATCCTAAACTAAATTTCATTTTTTTTCTAAATTAATAAAAACGAAAAGAATATGAATATCTTTTTCTTTGTTAAATAACAAAAATGACTACCTCCCAATTAGTTGATTTCATAAACGAAGCAAGGAAAAGAGGATTTGCTGATATCCAAATAAAAAATGCAATTATCAAAAAGGGTTGGCCTGTTGAAAGAATTGACAAAGCATTTGAAACCATCACACCCAAGTTCAAATCAAAAAACCAAGTTTCTCTTTTTCTTTCAGACGATTTATTAAATATTTTGGAAAAACGTTCAAAAAAGAACATGCAAACAATTAGCGAACAGATTGAAGAAATATTAAGAAAGAGTTGTGTAAATTACAAAGGCGGAAAATCTCTTAATCAAGAGAAACTTGATGATACCTTAGTTGGATTGTTTAGTAGGAGAAGAGGCGGGGGAAAGGGGAAGGGAAAATAACTATAAAAAAATATAGTAGAATTTATAAAAAAGATTTATTCTTCTGTAAGGGGGTGAATAAAAAATGACCCATACTTGTTTAAATAAAAAGATTAATGATGCAACCGTTAGTTTAAAATATTCTGCAAGAAAAATAGAATAATAATTAATCAAAACCGGTAAAAGAAATAAAAAGGGAAAATGTTGAATGACTCTCCTTAAATACCCTTAATTTATTAATTCTTGATGAATATTAACTTATACGAATTTAAAGAAACTCTCAAAGATTTTGAAGATGATGATTTTACCATCCTGTAACTGTAGCAAGGAAGGACTTAACAATTAGATTAATCATCTTGTCTATATCTACTTTTTCTTCAGATCTTAAAACTGCTTGTATCTCTTTTTCATCTAAATTAGAAGTTTTAGAATTTAAGTCCATTATAAAATTTCTTAAATCATTTTCTGTAAACTCTAAACTTTCTTTTATCTTTATCAAACTAAGGTCTACGGTCTTTTCATCTATTTTTAATATGCCTTCTTTTAATATGTAATAAATATCATAAATATCTCTAATAGCCATATTTTTTCTAGTAACCAGGGCTCTAAATTTCTCTGCAAAGTTTTCAGTTAAGTCAATTGCCTCTATTTTTACGCCTTCTTTTAATATTGGTTCTCCAAGAGCATTAAAAAATTTATGATTTATCTGTCTTTTTTGCGTAGGATTTATTAATTTCTTCCTAAACGCTATTTCTATCTTTATTGCTTGAGTTGAATCATCTATTGAAGAAATATAATTTGATCTAATTTCTAATCCAATTATTTTTGGGTCTCCTTCAGAAGTTAGCATTTTCCAGCCATTGCCTAATTCTTTATTTGTCTCCAAGTTTAGTTCATTTAAGACTTCAAACATTTTTCTCCTTAATCCATCTAATA
>JBBSXF010000058.1:0-8991 GCA_038045905.1 Nanobdellota archaeon | reverse complement strand
CATAAGGACATCCAAGCATAGAGAGTATAACTTTCCTGTAACGCTGTCCCATTCTGGGAATATCCACATAACATTTTTCTCTTGCTGGCATCGGCAAGTCATTGGGATTTCCAGGAATTGTTGCAATGATTCCCCTTTCTCCGCTTAGAAATCTCTCAATTGAACCATTGACTGGACCGCGAACAACCACATCAACATTTTCCAATTTGGAAATTTCAGGAGAAGCAGTTGCATGATGCCCTCCAAAAACAGAAACTATCTTAGGATTTCCCTCCTTAATTTGATTTACAATTTTGTATGCTTGCGGAAAAAAAGTAGTCATAGGAGAGAGCAGAACATAATCTGGATTCCAAGCTAAAATTTTTTCAAAAACTTTCTCATCCCCTTCTGCATCAAAGAATTTTATTTCCTGATTTAGTCTTTGTAGTTCCCCCCCTACGAAGTACAATCCATATGATTCTTCATTTCCAAAACATACCAATGCATGCTTCATTTTACCGCTTACTTTAGACAAAGTTTTTTGTTCATAAAATTCTTTTATTTTATCACAGATATATTTAACATCTTTTTTGCTTACTGCGGGGTTAATTGGTAAATAAAGATATCTTTCATGGAGGTAATCCATATTTGGACAAGGACTTTTAAATTTTTTAAGAATGTCAAATAAATCATTACGCAAGTGAATCATATTTACATCAACACCATTATCCAAAAGAAATTCTGCTAATTCATCTCTATATTCGGATAGAATTCCAAACAACCAATAAGAACCTCCCGCAATAGGAGTTACTTCTTTAGGCAATTCTTTTAGATATTCCATTGCCAATGATTTTCTGTATTCAATAATTAAATCCAGATAAGGAAGTGATGCTAATCCAAAACAAGCATCAATATCTGTTGGCTGGTATTTGTATCCCGCCTCTTCAATATCAAAAGTCATTTCTCTGCGTTCCCATGCCTGATAATTTTTTTTAGCCTTTAATTCTCTATCAATCCCAAACCATCGCAATAATTTGGCCCTATCATAATCCTTTTTATTTTTTAAAACAAGTATCCCTCCATCTGCAGTAGTAATATGTTTAATTGCTTGAAGAGAATAGCAAATGTAATCTCCATCCAAATTTTTAGGTGCGTGATGTTGTGATGCATCTACTATGACTGGGAGATTTTTTTCTTTAGCTAATTCAAATATTTCTGGATTTACTTCTATCCCCCCTAGGTGAACCGCAACAATTGCCTTTGTTTTTTCAGTTATTTTTTTTCTTGCATCAATTGGGTCTATATTTAACGTATTTTTTTCAATATCTGCGAAAACAATTTGTGCTCCACGCCTTACCAGTCCCATTTGCCCAGCAGTACAATCCAAAACAGGCACTATAACTTCATCCTCTTTTTTAATGTCTAACAAATGATAAGCAATTTCAAGTGCAGCAGTTCCAGAATTCATAAAAAGAACATACTGGTATCCAAAGTTTTTGGCAAATTCTTTTTCAAATTTTTCTACTTTTGGACCCTGTCCCAGCCATCTCCCCTCCAATGTTTCTTCTATTTCTTTTAGTATTTCCTGTTTTGGAATAAACGGCCAGAAAAGTGGAATCTTTGATTTTTTTGTATCCTGAAAAATTTCCTTTAAAGTTTTATCCTCATCCATCTCTTTTATCATATTTTAATTTTAATTTTATTATTTAAAAGTATTTATATGATTTGAACAATCTCTTTTAATGCTTTCTAATCTTTCCTACATATTTGTAATATTAAGATTATTCTTCTCTAAAATTTTTCTCATAAAGGATTTTTCTGCATGTACAATAATTTCCAAGCTGACAAATAGCAATTCTTGAAGCAGTTAATCCCTTCGGAGTACCCCGTTGTTTTTTAAGAACCCCATCTCCAATGGTTATATGTGGATTAAATTTTTCATAACTTGAATTTTTTAAAAAATTTTGAATATATTGAAACATCCAAGGGGTATCCTTAGCATCTATTTCAATGGAAGCGTACATCATCCTCTCATTAATTTCTCCCTCTGATAAAAATTCTTTTAAATTTTCTACTACAGATCGATGGAGTTCCAATATCAAGGAATTTTTTTTAAGAGAAATTCCACTTATGTAAATTTCTTTATCTTTAGTTGGAAGAGTTTCTAGTTCGATATTATTAATGTTTAATTTTGGGGGATTAAATTTAGAAGCAAGATAATCTAACTTTTTAGCTATCCCTTCTAATTGACTTTCGTCAATCACTCCCATTAACAATGAAATATGTGGAAAGCAATTTTCTTCATTTAAATAAATTTTTGCGGGAGAATAATCTCTTTTTAATGAATGATTAATTTTAATTAATTTCTTTTCCAAATTTGCCGGAAATAACAAAGCAACATCTACTACTATTTTAGTCATATCAAAATTTACTTTATGCTATTTAAATAACCAATCATTTCCTTTGCTAATTCGGGAGATGAAACCCTTAATGAAGGAGTAGGATTGTTTTTATGTAGTATTCTATCTTCAAGCCAAAATCTCTTACCAATATCTTTGCCAGAATAATCTACAATTGTTCCTCCAAGTTGCGTTAATAAGGAGTATTCTGATGGTTGTTCAAAAACTCCCTTTGCAGACACTCCGCATACTGCATCTACAACCCCCGTAATTAAATCCATGCACATTGCTCCGCTTGACATTAAGCCAGAACATTTTACTTTTCCTTCTAGTTTTAATGTAAAATTTTTTCTTACAACTTCTGCGATTTTATCTAATTGAGCAGTTATCCCCTCTTCATAATTTCCAACATATTTTGGATCATCTAAATGTACCCTTAATTTAGAATTAAACTGCTTTAGTTGAAATTTTTCTAATTTAGTAGCTTCTAATTTTTCATTCACAACAACTGCTCCTTTATCTTTTACAGCACAAATAATTCTGTTTGTAGAAAAATCAGTTATTCCCCCGAAAATGAAATCTTCATATTGCGGATTTAAATTGGTTGCAATTGCAAGCATTGTTCCTCCCCTTGCATTATCATTTTTTGCAAGAGCAGAGCTTCCATCAAACCCATCTATCACTACTAAATATCTCGGATTATCTGATAATTGAATAATTCCATGTTCTTCTGCATAAATTATTGCTGGAAAATTATATCTTTTTAAAATTTCTATTACCTCATTCTCTGATTCAATATCTCCCCTCAAAGAAGTATCGCCTCCATCTCCTTTTGAAACTCTTATTCCGATTGTTCCATCCCGGGATAATTTGCATTGTTTCTTATATGCTTTTTCGAGAGCATAAAAACCAAGTACTTCTATCTGCTTTAAATTCATTGAACTATATTATAAATTTGATTTAAAAAACTTGTATATTACAAATACTTAAACTTTAAAAATAAACTTTATACATAAACTAAATGGTAAGACAAACTCCTTGGATTGAAGTTTATCCATTAAAAGATTTGGGAGGCAGATTTCCCTTAAGGATTGTAAATTCTAATGCAAGAGTTTCTTTAAATAAAGAACTTTCTGATTACTGTGATGTTCAATGGAAGCCAAAGGCAAAAAAAGGATGGAAAAGTTCATGGTTAGCATTTGCTAAAAATTTGAAATATTCATTTGATGGAGAGGGAATGTTGGCTAAAGTAGACGTGGGAGCAATGCCTTTTTTTCAAGATGATGGGATAGTAAAATCAATTGAAGAAAATCAACCCTTTGCTCCAGAACAAGGTTATGTAAACTCTTTGTCTGTTGGATTTTTAACTGCAACAAAAGACGGTTATGTTATCTTTCAAAGAAGAGCTCCTGATGTTCATTGCCCAAATATTTTAATTCATGAACCTTGCGGATATATGGCTTCAATGGCATTTGCTCCAAGAGCAGAATGTGACTTAGAAAAATATGCAGGAGATGAAAGATTATTTGATTTGAAAACTCAGTATGAATTTAGAAGAAACGAAATTGCCAAAACATTCGGAGTTTCTCCAGAATCAGTTTTTTATGACTCATCTCAAGATTTACTTGCGGCAGGTTGGATGACAAAAGAAATGTATTTTTCAACAACAGGGAAAATAGATGTTAAAAAAAGTGAATTAGCTCTCCCAGAAAATCAAGAAGTCTTTTTCGTTCCCTTTGAACAAGTAAAAGATTTAATTTACAATCAATCAAGATTATCAAAAGTAGATGCAAATGGCTATCGTCCTTCAGATGCAAGAGAAATTCCATTAATAGATGAAAGTCTTATTGGTTTAATCTATGGGTACGAAAAAATGACAGGAGACAAGTTAGATGTGAAGGATACAATCGCAAGATTAAATAGAGGCGGAATGGATATAAGAGTTCATCCTGTGTGGGGAGAAGATGATTTTGGAGCTGAATATCAGTTTCAAACTTCCTTTTAATTTTTTATAATTATTTTATCTTAATTCAGCAAGATTTATCTTTCCTTGTTTTAATCTAATTATCTTATACCCTTTCTTTTTTATAATCTTTAATGCTTGCTTGTATGCTTTTTCTCCTTCAATGTGTCTTAATGCTCCAAGTATTGTTCCAAAAGCATCCTCAACAATCATAAAACCTCCTGTTTCTGGATTTACTTCAGGAACATTGCCATAAATGTCTGGTTTTATTTTTCTTATTTTTCCGTCATTGCCAATAGATTTTAATATTTCAGGCAAGTCTTTCAATTGATAGCATAAGAATTCTTTGCCTTTTGTTCTTTTCATAACCTCTTCTGCTTTTAAGCTAATCTTAGCATATCCATTAAATAAAGAGGCTAAGCTGACTTCAAATCCTTTGCAGAAACCCGTGTAAAAGATTTTTCCAATCTCTTCTCTTTTTAAGTTTAAATGCCTGATTAAATTCCATTTAGGAAATCCATTCATATCAAAAATATCTTTAATTAATAATGGCTGTTTTTTTCTTGCTTCTTTAAAGTATATCTCTGCGTTCTGTCCTGCAGTAGGAATGTCATAAAAACCAGCTCCATGCTGAGTTTTCTCCGAAGTCCTTTTCTCTATAAAAAAACATCTGTCCGAAGTGATGGGCATTATTTCAGTGGCTAACCCATTAATTAATTCAAGCGGTATCTTGTGGGTTTCTTTTGCTATTTTTACCATCCCAAGCAAATGCTTATATTCTGTTTTCCCGCAATGTAAAACCATTGCCTCTTTTTTGCAATCGACTTGTATAACATTTGGGATAACTGAACTAGTCCACCCTTTATTTTCTAATTCCCATTTGGGATTAGAATAGTCTTTAAATTTCTGACTAAGAATAAGCACACTATCATTTAAAGCACAAACTTTCTCCTCCGCAAGTGGAGTTTTTGATTGATAAAGATAAATCTTTTTTTGAGGGAAGAAATTATTTTTCATTTAATTTAAATTGGTGCCTTCTTTATAAGTTTTATCTAGAAAAATAATTAATTTTATTTTTTCTTCAAATAATCTAATACTTCTGCTTGTTTCTTAGTTATCTGAGAAAGTTTTTCAATAATTGTTTCGGGATTATCCCCCTTCGAAGGAAATTTGAAAGTTTCAGCAAAATCATCTGTATCGCTCCAAAAGTTTTCTTCTTTAATCGCCTTGTCTCTTACTAAATTGCTTGCCCTATTCAATGATTCTACTGTTCCTGCATCTGACCAATATCCGTTAAGAAGATTATAATAACAAGTCCCTCTTTTTACATAAAAATCAATAGCATCGGTTATCTCAAGTTCCCCCCTTGCAGAACGCCTTTGAGTTTTTATCAAGTCAAAGATGTTTGAATCAAAAACATATAATCCAGTCATTGCTAAATTTGATTTTGGCTGTTCTGGTTTTTCCTCTACCTGTTTTACTTTTCCATTTTCAACAACAGCAATTCCAAATCTTCTTGCCGCCTTTAATCCAACTTCTTTTAAAAAAATTCCCGCCCCCCCGTTGTTTTCTGCTATTTGCCTTTCAAAATCTTTAACATATGAAAGCATGTTGTCTTCAAATATATTATCTCCTAAAATTACAATTATAGAATCCTTATTAGCAAATTCTTCTGAGAGAGCTAATGCTTCAGCAATTCCTCCAGCCCCTTCTTGAACCTTATAAGTTAATTTTACTCCGAAATCTATTCCAGAACCCAAAAGATTTGCAAAATGTCCTGCATGTTCTCTTCCTGAAATAATCAAGATGTCCTTTATTCCCGCATTAATTAAAGTGAAAAGCGGATAGTAAATCATTGGCTTGTCGTAAACAGGAAGCAAATGCTTATTAGTAACTTTTGTGCAGGGCATTAGTCTGCTTCCAGTTCCCCCTGCTAAAATTATCCCTTTCATTGGATAAACTCCTGTTTAGCGAATGGGTCTTTTTTCATTTTATTTTAAAATCCTCCACCAATTTGCATTGTTCTTATACCAAGAAACAAGTTCTTTAATTTCTTTTTCTAAATCTTTATGAAGATATTTAAAACCTAAATTTTTTAATTTTTCTCCCGAAATTGCGTATCTAAAATCATGCCCTTTGCGATGTGCAATTTTATCTATTCTCTCTTCTCCAAGTTCAAAATTTTGAAGAAGTAATCTTGTCATTTGAATATTTGTTCTTTCATTTTCTCCAGGGATATTATAAGATTCCCCAATCTTTCCCTTTTGGGATATAAACCAAATAGCTCTACAATTATCTTCTACATGAAGCCAATCTCTCACATTTAATCCTGGATTTTCTTCAGACCACATTAAAGGAACTTTTTTCCCTTCAATAAGATTAGTAATAAATAAAGGTAATAATTTTTCTGGAAATTGGTATTCCCCATAATTATTTGCACTTCTGGTTATAATAACTGGGAAATTGTGTGTCTTGAAATAGGACAATGCAGTTATTTCTGCAGAAGCTTTTGTTGCAGAATAAGGACTAGAAGGATTTAGTTGGGCATTTTCAGAAAAAAATCCTTCATTGATACTCCCATAAACTTCGTCTGTTGAGATTTGTATAAATTTTTTTACTCCCCTCTCCATTGAGATTTTGAATAAATTGCACGCTCCAAGAAAATTTGATTTTTCAAAATCATCAGAGCTAAAAATACTTCTATCCACATGACTTTCTGCCGCAAAGTTAAAAACAATCTCTGGTTTTTCTTCTTCAAAAACTTTATCCATTATGTCTTTATCCTTAATATCTGCTAATATAAATTTGTAATTTTTATTTTCTGAAAGGTTCATATGGCTAATATTTTTTCCCTTTCCAGCATATGTCTTTTTGTCTACATTTACAACGCTAACCTCTTCTTTAACTTCAGGGTTAGTTAATAAGTATCTTATAAAATTACTCCCGATAAATCCACATCCTCCCGTCACCAATACTTTCATTCAGTCAATATTCAGAAACTCTATTTAAAGATTCTTATTGTTAAATATATCTTCGAGTTATAGATTAATCCTCTCCTTTAGACAGCCAACTTTTCTGCTATTTTTTTATAAAATTCTTCTAACTTGAAAATAAGCTTTTTATCCCATGAGCATTTCTTTTGTGCTATTTTTACATTTTTAAGCATTTTTTTATAGTCCTGTTGGTTTATCCTTTCTTTAATATTCTTCAAGTCCTCATATCCTATAACAAAACCAATCTTGTTCTCTTTTACCAACTCGGACATGTATTCTGCATCTTTATTTATTATTATTGGAATTCCTGCTTCAATATAATTAAATATCCTGTTTGCAACAGAAGTTTTAGGCCAAAGAGGATTTATAATTGAAGTATCATAGAAATCAGGGTTAATGCCATAAGTATATTTTGAAAGTTCTTTGTTTAATTTATCAACTCTTTCTTTTTTATGGAAATGATAGTACCTATTTCTTCTTTCTTCTTCTACAAAAAGGGGAGTATCTTTTTTATCAACGCACTCTCCATAAGTGTGAAGATGAATACCTTGTAAGGTTATTTGATGAACAATATCCAAAAAATGAATTCTTCCATCGCTTGATTTTAATGGTCCGCCGGCAAAAACCAAATGAATTTCTTTTCCAGTATATTTTTTTGGGAGACTGCTCCATTCATCCAAACATCCAGGCAGTATTGCTAAATCTATCTTGTTTATTTTATATTTTAAAAAGTTTAATTCTCCTGCTGGCCCTTTATGAATAATTCCATCGGATTTTTTAAAACCAATTCTTTCAAATTTCCTTTGCAAAAATTCTTTTATTCCCAAATTTCTAATTGAAAATTTTTTCCCATAAAAATCCCAAATATCATAAGCAAAATATATCTTTGGTTTATTTTTTGTTATAAACATCACCCACAGAGTGAATAAATCTGGACCAGTGACTTGGAAAAGATAAGGATTTAATTTTTTCAATTCTTTTACAAAATTCCTGCTTTCTTTGCTAAATAACTTTTTTGATAAATCTATTAAATTTGCCCTGTTTAAACTATGCTTCACATTTAAAATAAGAATCTTATCAAATGCCTTATTGTAAAGTTCTTTATCCACTTCAGAAAATGAAACTAATGTCGGGCCGTATTTTCCACTGGATTTTAATGCTCTTGCTATTTTAAGATTGATTATATTTGGCACATACTCAACAAAAACAATTTCTTTTTTTATCATGTTTTCAAAGATTTAATGATATAAACCCGAATAATAAGTATATTTATAAATATTTATTTGGTGATTTTTCTTATGAACATCTTAATAATAGTTCCAAAATACAATTTTTCTATAGAAGAGGATTACAAATACAATTTTCCATTGGGATTGGCATATATCTCTTCAGTAATAAAACAAACAAAAAAACATTCAGTAACTTGCTTAAATTTAAACCATTATAAAGGGACCATTGAAGAATTGATAAACAGGGAATTAGGTAGTAAAAGATATGATGTTGCTTGCACGGGGGGGAATACTCTGGCATATCCCGTACTAAAAAAAATTGTTTCAACTGTTCACAGCCATGAAACTCATCCATTAATTATACTAGGGGGGCCAATAATAACGAGCGAACCAAAAAGTATGTTTGATTTAGCAAATCCAGATATTGC
>JBBSXF010000057.1:0-2528 GCA_038045905.1 Nanobdellota archaeon | reverse complement strand
ATGAAGCTAAAGAAACTATCTTGCGTCATCCGTTAAAAAATAAAATAATAAAAATAATTCTTTTTGGCTCGTTTGTTGAGAATAAAATGACTCCTCATTCAGATATTGATATTGCGGTTGTTTTTAATGAGATTACTAAAAAAGACGCTGGAAAATTCCGAATTTATACATTGGGGAGAGTTGATAGAAAAATAGACATACAGGTTTTTAACACCCTTCCAGATAAAATAAAGAAAGAAATAAATGCAAAAGGAAAAATAATATACGAAAATGGCAAGAATAAATGATAACCCAATAAACAAGAAATTAATTTATTTAATTCATGAACCTAATACAATGCTACTACACGATGTATACAATTATTTAAAATGAGTATTATCCTTAAGATTATATGGATAAAAGGAATATTTTACTTTTAAGATATAAAGGAGAGTTAACTAAACAATTTTTAGAAAAAGAATATATTCAAAAAAAGAAATCTATCTCTCAATTGCAAAGAGAGTTAGGTAAAGATTGGAATACAATAAAGTATTATTTACAGCTATATAAACTGCCTTTGAGAACGCATAAAGAACAAGCATCTATTTCTTCATTGGGGGGAAATTTTCTTTATAATAACTTGCTAACTCAAGATTATCTTATTAATCAGTATAATAACTGCAAGAAGGGAGTTTCTGATTTAGCTAGAGAATTAAAAATTGACAAGGGGACAATAAGGAGATATTTAAAAAAATATAACTTTCCAATAAGAACTTCAAAGGAACAAAAAATAATTAATCATCCCCCTAAAGAGTTTAAGATTAATGAGAAGATTAAATCCTTTATAGATGGATTGTTGCTTGGCGATGCATCTATCCCAAAAAGAAAAGACGGAATTAAACCTCGCTCACTTACCCAAGCATGTAAATATAAAGAATATTTGGAATATATTAAAGATAAGTTAGAAAAAATGAAGATTAATTGTAGCCCAATTTTATCAAGATGGGTTAAAGATGAACGATGTAAAAATAAAGGATATCATCAAAGCTTTTTACAAACAAGGAGATATAAAACATTTGAACTATTTAGGGATAGATGGTACCCAAAAGGAAAAAAAATAATCCCAAAGGACATTATAATAAATAGGGATATCCTGCTTCAAAGTTACCTTTCTGATGGAAATTTTTATAGAGAGATTAGACTTTGTTTAGATGCTTTTACTAAAGAAGATATACTCTTTTTAAAAGGCTTAATTGAAAATGAACTAAAAATAAAATTAAGGTTAACTAAATTAAATGACAATTATGAACTATCGGTAAAAAAATCAGAGTGCAAAAAATTTCTTAATTATATTGGACTTTCTCCAGTAAAATGTTACAAATATAAATGGACAGATAACGAATCTGAAGAAGCTAAGGAAAGAAAGAGATTAAAAGCTAGATTGTATTATCAGAAGAATAAAAATGGGCATCAAAATTTATAAGAAAAAAAGAGATTTTGCAAAAACAGAAGAACCTAAAGAGGATATTAAAAAGGTTAAATCTAAAGAAAAAATATTTGTGATTCATTTTCACTTATCTAAACGCCCCCATTATGACTTGCGTCTTGAAATGAATGGTGTTTTAAAATCGTGGGCTGTTCCAAAAATGCCTTCGGCAGATAAAGAAATTAAAAGGTTAGCAATTCAAGTTGAAGACCATCCAATAGAATATGCGACATTCAAAGGAATAATTCCAGAAGGAAATTACGGAGCAGGAGAAGTTAAAATATGGGACAACGGAAATTATGAATTAATTGAAAAAACTCCAACAAAACTTATAATTGAAATTCACGGAAAAAAACTAAAAGGAAAATATGCTTTGATAAAAACAAATTACGGAAATAAAAAAAATGATTGGCTTTTCTTCAAGAGTTAATTAAAGAATTTAAGAAACTTGCTAAATTGTGCAGAACCAGTACACCAAGATTCCCAATTATTAGCTATTTGTTTCCTTTGTTTTGGAGTTTTTCCTCCCCAATAATATTCAAAATCTCTTAGTCTTCTAATTGCATTTACTGCATTTTGCGGAACAAATGCTTCATATAATCTTAACTTTTCCTGTCTTGTACCTTCTGGTCCGCGATAAATATTGTTGTAAGCTTCAACAATTTGTGCTACTTCTACAGGAGTATAAACATCTTTTTGTTCCATGCTTTCGGGTTTTTCAATCTGTTTTTTTATACCTGTTTGTAGTTTTTCATTAGTCAGAATTAATTCAAGATCTTCAAATCCAACAATTGCCAATCTTGCATTTTGCGGAACAAATCTTTGGTATTTTTCTATTGTCTCCCCTCTTTTATTCTCTGATGCACGAAAAATATTTTGATGAGCTTCAACAATTTCTGCAACTTCTTCTGCAGAATAAGAACTTTTTTCTTCCATAAGTCATTTTATCTTTTATTTGTTTTTAAAGATTATTACCTAAAAATATCTATTTTTTCTTTTTTCCTAAACTAGGCTTTGTCCGGAGTTTGATTTTTCAAAACCGAAAAATAATTATTCTCGAGAC
>JBBSXF010000056.1:0-3205 GCA_038045905.1 Nanobdellota archaeon | reverse complement strand
ATTGAGAGAAGAAAAGCAGGAAAGACCATAAAATATTATCTAATCCATTCTTATAGAAATAAAAACAAGGTAGAAAAAATAAGAAAATATCTTGGTGTTAACCTTTCAAATGAAGAATTAAAAGAAGTAAGAAAAAAAGCTGAAGAGAAAATAAATGATTTGTTAAAAGAAATTAACACAAATGTTTTTTCGTTTTACCTCACTAAAAAACAAATAGAAATTTTAAACAGGTTTAACGAACAAATTGAGATATTGCATTTAAGTGAAAAAGAATGGGAGAATTTCACTGAAGATTTTGTTTATAACACTAATGCAATTGAGGGTTCAACAGTAACAGAAGAAGAAGTTCCGGAAATTTTACATAAGAAAAAAGCCGAAAATGAAGAAGAAGTTGAAACTAAAGGGGTAGCAAACGCAGTAGAATATATTAGACATACAAAAGAAGATTTGTCATTAACATTACTTCTTAATCTTCATAAATTATGTTTTAAGGATTCAAAATTCTTTGCTGGACAATTTAGAAATGTTAATGTTGTTGTAAGAAATTCTTTGGGACAAATTCTTCATACAGGGGTCCCAAAAGAAGAATTAGAAGATTATTTGAATGATTTTGTAGGGTGGTATAATGAAAATAAAACTAAATTTAAGCCATTAGTTCTCGCAGCAATTATTCATAATCAATTTGAACATATCCATCCATTTCAAGATGGAAATGGAAGAGTTGGAAGATTACTCTTGAATTTTGTCTTAATAAAAAATAAGTATCCCCCAATTAATATTCTTTTAGAAGATCGGGCAGAATATTATCAGACTCTTCAAAAATATTCTAAAGAAGATAATCTTAAACCAACTTTAGAATTTTTGATTAAGCAATATAAGAAGACATTGAAACAGGTGACTACAAAAAAGAAGAAATAGTAATTTTGTGGGCACCTTAAAAATTTGATGGACTTAAATTAGATGTTAACTATATTGGTGTGGGCGTATTCCAAAGATTTTTAATCTCTATTGCCTTTAATTAATTATGAAGAAAGACGTGATAATTGGATTGTTTTTATTAGGAATACTTTTAACTTCCCCATTTATTTTAGCACAAGAACAAGTTCAAACTCAATTACAAACTTATTCTGGATTTAGCAGATTTGTAGATAGTGTAAGAATGTTTATTTCTTTTGGAGATAATAAAGTTCAACTCGCATTGGAAATAAGAGAGAAAGAATTGAATTCTGCTATTGTAAACATACAAAATGGAAATATTGGAGAAGTGAAAAATAATCTTGAAAACGCTTTTAGTAAATTATTGTTTATCCAAGAGAAAGTTTCACCAGAAATTGCAAACGAAGTTGAAACAAGTGTTGATGAAATTACTGAAAAAATTGAAACATCAAATTTAAGCGAAGAATTAAATAGATATGTTCTCGAAGAGAAAAAAACTCAACTTATCGCAAAATTGGTAGTTGAAGTAAATGGAAAAGAAGGACAGACTTTAACAAGGGAAGTTGTTAAGAATGGAACTGATGGTAGAAAAATGGTTAAGATAGAAATTGCAGAAAAGGACGGACAAATAAGAGTTATGGAAATTGAAGGAGAAATTGCACAAATTAATAATCAAATTGCAGAGCATACTTATGCTGGAGGAAAAGGAGTTATTGTGGAAGGAAGTAGTGGGGGAGAATCTGGAGTGGTAGTAAAAGGAGATAAAAATGGAGTTAAAACATTTGTTGATGGAGATGGCACAACTAAAAATGAACCTCTTCCAGTTCCTGACTTAAATAAAATTAATCCCGATTTATATGATCCTAATGCAAGAGCTCCTGGAGATACAATTGATGAAACTTATGATGATGCTACTTTAACTATTGACGGGAATTGTGGAGACGGAGTTGATTGTGGAAGCGGTGATATTGGGACAGAAGGGGTTAATGAAGAACCAAGTCCAGCTGTTGATTCAAATGAAGGAGATTAGAAAAATAAACTATTAATCTTATATTAACCTTAGCAGATTTATATAATCTTAACGTCTTTCAGCTTCAGAAGAATTTCATTTTTGGTGTTTGCTGAAAGCCTTTTGTCAAGGAGAGGATAAAATGATTGTATTTCTCTGGCTTCGTGAGCAAATAAGAGTTCTCTTAATATTTTAGTATTTGGTTTTCTTCCGTTTGCAATATCTTCAGAAAGATTTTTTATTATCTCAGTCAAATCTCGATGGTCTTTAATAAGATTTTGAAGCTGTTTCTTTTCTATATTATTGGTATCATCTGTTACTGGAAATATATTCTCTTCTTCAATGAACATATGCTTGTTTAAATTCCACCTAAATGTTTCAAATAATTTTATCATCATCTGTCCTCCTTCTGGAGTTTTTTCAAAATCAATAAGGTTTTTATCAATTATTTGATGTTGCTTTAAAATTGCAATAGTTATCTCACCCATTACCATAGATTACAGATAGAATTTCATATTTTTAATTCTTTCTCTGATATTAAGAAGATATCAAATTTGACAAATTCAAAACTTTTTTAAATAACAGATTCTTATCATCTTAAAGAGAGATGAAAAAAATAATTTTTTTGATTGGAATAATTTTGTTTATATTTGGGGCTCTTACATTTTTTCTTTCAGGTTCAACAAGCGGTCCAACCCAAGAGACATCCACACCAACTGTTCCTTTCCTTTATGGAACTAATCAAACATTATGGATGTTTATAGCAGTTGGAGGAGTTCTCACCATAGTTATTGGAGCTCTTTTAAAAGAGAAGAAATAACTTCTACGCCTTTTTTTATAAAAAATAATTGGAAAAGTTGGATAAAAATTGTTAAAATAAAAATAAAAAATTAATTTGAAGATGGATACTAAATTAGTTAATATCTTCTTGGTGCTTTTGGTTTCTTAGCAAAACATTCTTGACAAAAAACATCCTTGCCTGGTGTAGGCTTGAATGGTACTTGACATTCTTTCTTGCATTCAGAGCAAATAGCTTTGTGCATTTCTCTTGGTTCGCTGTTAAAGCCACCTTGTCTTGGTCTATCGTTGTTAAATCCCATGTATATATTCCTCCGTATCTATTTAATAACATTCTAGAAATCTCTCTCTATTCTGTCTAATAATAAGCAATATTTTAGCTATATAAACATATGTTATGCGTTCTATTTTGTGCTCCCACCAGACATATGTCCTACCCTAAAATAGTTTAGAAAAATCAAA
>JBBSXF010000055.1:0-2212 GCA_038045905.1 Nanobdellota archaeon | reverse complement strand
CGTCGTAGTTTAGATAATTTTTAAGCCTTTTTAGTCCGAAAAGTACTCAATCACCAAAGGATATTATAAACAAACAACAATTCCAAGAGGGATCATTCTTACAGAAGATTTTTTATTAAGTTTGCCTTTAAAAAGAAATATCGTTTATCGAACAGAGAATATAGGTATGTGGGATAAAGAAACAAATTTGGGAACAAGTGATGATTGCAATTTGCCTTCTAGTTGTGATGAATCTCCTTATGGAATTTTTATTAGATTAAATTCTCAAGAAGGAACATTTCAAACAGAAGAAGAATATTCAGAAAAACTCTTACAGGGGATTAGAGATACAAAAAAAACATTAGTACAAGTTGGAACTTATCTTCCAAAAGCAGAACAGATTGTTTCGGAGATGAATAGAATTCACAACAATTTATGGGTTAAAGATATAGATTGGAGAAAATCTTTAAGAAGTAATCATCAAAAATAAGTAACCTTCATTTATCAACAAATTTAAAAACTAATTTTTACTTATCTATTTAAGAGGATGAAATGAACAAGACTTTAAAGTTATTAACACTTTCAGATATTTTCATATTTTCTGGATTTGGTTTAGTTGCTCCAATTTTAGCTGTTTTTTTCAAAGATAATTTAATTGGGGGAACATTATTCGCTGCTGGATTGGCAAGTACAATCTTTTTGATAACTCACGCCGTATTGCAAATAATTTTTGCACAAGTATTTAATCCAAAAGATAGACGATGGATGCTAATTCTTGGAACAGTTCTAATAGCTATTGTTCCATTTATTTATATTTTTTCAACAAATATTTGGCATGTTTTTATTGCACAATTCATTTATGGAGTTGGAGCTGGATTTGGATATCCCGCTTGGTATAGTTTATTCACTTCAAATGTAAGAAAGAAAGAAAGCGGATTCCAGTGGTCAATATACAATTCAGGAGTAAGCATTGGGACAGGAATTACTGCCGCAGTTGGAGCATGGATGGCAGAAAGACTTGGTTTCCAATGGGTTTTTGGAATTACAGGAGTAATTGCCGTGGCTGGATTATTAATTCTCCTAAAGTTAGATAAAAATGTAGCAAAGAAAGTATAGGATAAAATTTTAATTTTTTGTATTTATAATATTATTATTTATTAAAATGATAATTAATTACCTTGTTTGACTTGTCTCGTAAAATAAACTTACACCCAGTTTATTTCTGTATATATCATAAATATCTCATGTTGTAATAATAATTTTTTTAACTCTTCTTTAAATTCTTCAAAGAACTCTTCATTTTCAGGTGTTTTTTCAACAACTATTTCGTATCTAAAGCAATTATCACAAAAAATTTGTTTTGATACTGGATGAACCCATGTCCCCTGAACACTTGCAGGATGTACAGAAATTCCACCAAAATTATCCTGAAGTTTATTTTTTATCACCCTATATTTGCTTGGTTCTATAGGGGTTTTATCATTATATAATGTAGGAATATAAATTTCGTATCTAAGTTTGGGGGGCATCTGTTTTTAATTCTCCTCTTTCTTTAGACACCTCTTTTTTTGTTACTATCTCATATAATATTTTCCTTTCATTAAGTTTATCCACTGCATTAGCAGGAATTATATATTCCTCATCTTTTAAACAAACTATAGAAGCCCCCGAAGTCATCAAAGCAAAAAAACCAGCATCCTTATTGGCCTCAGAAGAATTTATTTTTATATGAAACAAATTACCGAACATATAAATAAAAGAGCGAAGATATATTTAAATCTTTTTATTCTTTGATTTCATCACGATTCCTCTCCCAGCAATTTCTATTGTTAGCAAAATGGACTTCTGTTCATTTTATTCTTCTCTATCTTTTCTTATCTGGTCTGCGATGAAGAAAGCATGATTTGATTCTGATTCATGGACTTCTCCATCTTTTTCATAAACTGCTTTTGTTGTGGGAAGGGCGAATTTTCCAAGAACTCCTACTTTGGAATATATTATGTAAGAAATTATTCTGGCTTCTCCAGCTTGCAATTTAGCAAAGTCCCATTCCATTCTCCCATTTCTTTCATCAACTTTCTTTGGAAGTTCTCCTCCAAATCTTTCATGCAATTTTACTAAAGGAGGAAGTCTGTCAATTATATGAACTTTTTCAACATATTTTCTTGCACTAACAATAACAGAAACTTTCAACGCAAACTCTCCGCCTTTTGCCCTGACAAAGCTAACCTTT
>JBBSXF010000054.1:0-1746 GCA_038045905.1 Nanobdellota archaeon | reverse complement strand
CGTAAAGAGTTAGCGATAGCTGTGTTGTTTTTTAAGATTCATGCAACACAGCTTTTGATTGTTTTATTTGTTAAAATTATCAAGATTCTGAAAAAACTCTTTAGAATCAAGAACTTTGTCTACTTCACTTAGTCCGCGCTGTTCAATAAATTTAGCAAAGGCTTCTGGCTTGTATCCTCTTTTTCTTAAAGAGGCAATTGTTGGAATTCTTTCATCTTCTTCTCCAGAAAATTCCCCGCTTTTAATTGCGGCGGTTAATTTTCTTTTTGACATCACCAAATCAGTAAATTTAAATCTCCCAATAAAGAAAACCCACGGAAATTTTTTCTTAAAAACATCAAAAATCATTCTCTGCCTTTCAGCATTATCTCTATGGTCTTTTCCCCTAATTATATGGGTCATTTTTAATTCAATATCATCAACTGCAACTGCAAGATTCATTAAAGGCCAAACACGATATTTATTTCCTTGTTTAGGATGTTTTTTTAGATTTATTCTTGCTAATGGAAAATCTCTCATTGCTGGATTTTTATGCTTCATATCGGATTTGAATCTTAATACTGCTTCTCCTTCGCTAAATCCCTTTTTATCCAGCATTTTTTTCCAGTTTTCAATATTTTCTTTCACACTTGATTTTCTGCATTGGCAATCTTTCTGCTCTTCTGCAAATTTTTTAAATTTTTCCTGAGAGCATGTGCAAACATAAGCAAATTTTTTATTTATTAATTTTTCAGCATATTCATAATAAAGAAGAATTCTGTCTGAAGAGATTAAATATTTGGAGACCTTTCCAAAAATCCAATCACAATCTCTTGGAATATCTTTGTAAGCATTGGTTAAAGCAGTTTCTGGGTCTGTGTCATCAATTATAACGTAAAATTTTCCTCCATATTTTTTAACATAAAGTGATGAAGCCAGGTTAGAGATTATATGCCCCAAATGAAGAGGTCCTGAAGGAGCAGGACGGAATCTCATTGTTACCCCTTTTTTTGAGTTTGGAAGTTCATCAAGCCCTTCGTGATTTTCTCTTTCACTCACTTTATTTTTTAATTTTTCAAATTCTTTTTCCTGTTCTTCCAATGTAAGAGCATTAACTTTCATAATAACTTCAGAAATCTTTTTTGCATATTTTCCTACTTCGCTTGGCTTTAATCCCTCATTAAATAAAGAGGAAATTACAGGACCTTGCATTGCCTTCCCTTCATGAGCTATGGCATTTTTCAAAGCATAAGCATGTGCTTTTTTTTCCAAATCATCCATTAGAATTAAAGAAAAAAGGAGTTAATAAATTTAATCGCTTGTTATTCTTAATTTCTTTTCAAGAAGTTCTACTCTTTGAGTCAAATGATAAATTTGATTAGACAAATCTTCCATCTTGTTTGTCATGTCCAATAATCTTTTTGCAACTTTTTGCTTTTTTTCAGAGTAATCCACTTGCTGTGGAGCATCGTTATCCCAAGATACATCTGAAGAAGAATTACTTGAATTTGAATTAATATTTGAAAAACTTCCCAAAAATCCTAAGTCTCCAACTGTCTCTGGTTTTGATTTCAGACGTGAAGACGAAGTTTGTATACTTTTTTCTGATGATGGCTTATACCCTTCACTCCAATCAACAACCTTCTCTTTTTTCTTTCCAAACAACCCCATAATAAGAAGAGTGTTTATTTGTTTTTAAATTTGCTGATTAATAGGCTTTGTCCGGAGTTTGATTTTTCAAAACCGAAAAATAATTATTCTCGAGAC
>JBBSXF010000053.1:0-13526 GCA_038045905.1 Nanobdellota archaeon | reverse complement strand
CATAATTAAAGTGTTTTCTTTTTATAAAGAAAATAATTAATTTTTACACATAGCTTCGTAATTCGCAATCTTTATATATGCCCACCTTGTTTTTTATACATGGAATCAAAAGATAATGAGAATGACATTCCTGAAATGAATATTGATAATAAGTACTCTCCTAATAAAGATTTAATCCCAGAAAATTCAGAGAAAGCAAAAAAAGAATTAGAAAAAACAAAAAAAGAATTAGAAAAATTGAGTGCTTTCATAATTAAGAAATATCCTTTTACTCAAATGCTTAGCATCTTGCCTCCAATGTCAATAAAGCATTTTATCGAGGAAGAAGAAGTTCCAAAGGAAACAGAAAAGCATATTCATTTATACATGGTGATTCCAGAAGAGAATTTTAAAGAAGCTCCAAAAATAAAAGAAGAAGTAGTAAAACAAATTGAGCTTATGAAACAAAAGATTTGGCTTCAAGTTAAAAGTCCAGTTGATTTATGGGAAGTTTGTTTGGATGGAAAGTTTGAATTATCTGGTTCAATAGCAATGTCTTATCCTCTTCATGATACAGGTATTTTAGGTGCTCTGAGAGTTGCAGAAATTCATAAATCTCTTGTTCTTCAAAAATTTGAGAAATATGTTGTTAGTTATGTTGTAGCAGGGAGTTTAGTGAGAGGGGAGGCAGTTCCAACTTCAGATGTGGATGTTTTTATAATTATTAATGATACCGACGTAAAAAGAATGCCAAGACTTGAATTAAAGGAAAGATTGAGAGCAATAATTTACCAGTATGTTGCAGATGCTTCAGCAATTGCAGGAGTTAAGAATAAATTATCTCCTCAAGTTTATCTATTGACAGATTTCTGGGAAAGTGTTAAGGATGCCCATCCAGTAATTTTTACATTTATTCGAGATGGAATTCCTCTTTATGATAGGGGAACATTCATGCCATGGAAATCGCTTTTGAGAATGGGAAAATTAAAACCTTCTCCTGAAGCAATTGATATGTTTATGTCAATGGGAGATAAAACTGTTAAGAGAGTTAAAACTGCTTTGCTAGATGTTGTTGTTAATGAAATCTTTTGGGGAATTACAACTCCGAGTCAAGCATTATTAATGTTGTATGGGCTTCCTCCACCAACACCAAAGCATGTTGCAAGTGAAATGGAGAAAATATTTGTAACTAAAGAGAAGATGCTTGAAAAGAAATACATAACTATAATTGAAAAAGTCATTAATATTTACAAAGATTTTGAACACGAAAAAATAAAAGAAATATCTGGAGAGGATGTTGACAAACTTTTGAAAGATACAGAAGATTATCTAAAGAGGCTTAAAGAATTAAGAGAGCAGATTGAAAAGAGAACTCAAGAAAAAACAATAGAACAAATTTACCAAGATGTTTTTTCTATATTAAAAAATATGTTCGGAGCTAAGTCACAAGAGAAATTAATCTCTGAATTTGAAACTAAACTTGTGAAAACAGCAAAGCTTGCTCCACAACATTTGAGGATATTAAGAGATATTATCAATGCAAGGACAGAATTTAAGAAAGGAAAATCTTCCCCCCATAAAGTAGACGAAGCAAGAAAAAATGCATCAATCTTGATAAACGATTTGATAGAATACAACCAAAGATGTGAATTCATCTCAAGAAAAAAAGAAGAGAAGAAATAAAGGAGTCTATTTTTATTTACAATGAAAGTTTTATTTGTTTGCAGAGGAAATGTTGGGAGGAGCCAGATGGCTGAAGTTTTATTTAATAAATTATCAAAACATAAATCTTCATCTGCTGGGATAATAGTAAATGAAAATGAAGGACAAAAAATTAAAGATATCCCTTTAGCAAGTTTGGTAATGAGTTCTATGGAAGAAGAGCAAATAAATATCTCGGAGAATATCAGAAAACAATTAAAACCAGAATCACTTAATGAATTTGATAAAATTATTGTCATGGCCGAACCAGAAATAATTCCAGAATATCTGCATAATAAAAACAAAGTTGAGTTTTGGGATATAAAAGACCCTAAAGGAATGAATAAAGAAGAACATGATAAAGTGGTTGAACAAATAAAGAATTTAGTTAAGGATTTTATTAAACGAAATAAACTATAATTTTTTAATCTCTAAAATCATTAGCTTCGTATGAATATTAAGCAAAAACCTTATAAATTATAAAATTTTATTATCTTTAACATACTCCCCGGTAATCTGAAAGGGTTGCCGGATGATTACCTTTATTGTTTTTTAAAAGGAATAAACTATAATTTTTTAATCCCCAAACTACTCAATTATTTATGAAATACTTATTCATCCTTGGCAGAAATGTTGAATTGTCAATAGCAGAGATAAAATCTTTTCTTGAAAAAGATGGAATAAGTTTTAAAATATTATCCAAAGTTCATAATGGCTTGTTGATTGATGTTGGAGGAAGTCTTCCAAAAGGGGCAGTTGAAAAATTAGGGGGAACAATCTCTATAGGAAAAGTGTTAGCTACAGGAACATTAAACGAAATTTTCAAAGAACTTGATAGACATCCAATTTACGAAGTAAAAGGCAATAAATTAAATTATGTTGTTTTTGATTTTCATGGAAAAGGATTTGTAGATGTTCTTCAATATTTAAAAAACAGGTTCAAGGAAGAAGGATTAAAAGCAACAGAAAAAAAACTAACTGGAAAAATAAAGCTTCAAAGTGGAGAAATTGTTTCAAATCTTGCTTCTAATTTAATTCAAGAGCAATACTTTATTTTTGAAAATAATTTTGGAAGAATAATTGAAACTTCTAATTACAAAGAGATTGAAAAAAGAGATATGGAAAAGCCAGTAAGAAGAGAGTCTCTTTCAATTTCTCCAAGATTGGCAAAAATATTAATTAATCTCTCTCAAGTTAAGGAAAATGAAACTTTACTTGACCCATTTTGTGGGATCGGAGTGGTATTGCAAGAAGCCCTTTTGCAAAAAATAAAAGTTGTTGGAATTGATATAGATAAAGAAGCAATAGAAGGTGCAAAAACTAATTTAAAATGGTTTAATTTTTCAGAAAAAGATTATAAAATATTAAATGGAGATTCTTCCAAAATAAAAATTTCAGAAGTGGAAGCCATTGCTACAGAGCCAGATTTGGGGGAACTGCAAAAATCATTTCCTTCTCCAGATAAAGCAAATAAGATAATTGCTGGTTTTGAAAAACTAATAATTGCAGTCTTGAAAAATTTAAAGAAAAATGTGAAAAAAAGAATTGTTTTTACTTCTCCCTTGGTTCAAACAAGACAAAAAAAACTTACTTGCGACTTCAAAAAAATAGCTTCTGAAACAGGATTAAAAATTGTTCAAGGATTTCCAATAGATGAATTCAGGGAAGATTCTATAGTCGGAAGAAGCATTGTGGTGTTGGAAAGTATTAAAAAGAATTAACCATTAATTTTCATATCAAATAAAAGAGGGATAAAACTTGGGAAAAATAAGAGAATTACCGACGAGAAAAGTGTTAGAAATATTAACAAAATTTGGTTATAAATTTTTAAGACATGGCAGACATGATGTATATTATAATGAAGCACAGAAGAAAGTTGTTCCTGTCCCAGCAAGCCACGGCATTATCACAAGAGGAGTTATCCAATCTTTAATAAAGCAGACAGGGATACCAAGAGAAGAATTTTTTGATTAAAGAAAAATCCTTGTTATCATAGGAGCTATTTCATTTTCAGTGTTTTCTATTTGAGCTTCTTTTGAATTTTCTAGTACTATTGTAGCCGCATCTTTAATATTTTCAAGTGCCTCTTCTAAAGATAAACCTTGTGAAGCTACCTCTACTTGAATGCCTTGAGCAACAAAGAATGTTTTGCTACCTATTTTTTCTTGAGTAATAATAACATCTAAAATAGATTTGCCGTCATTAAGTTTACATTCTTTTTTCATTTTAAGAGTCATTTTGGATAGATTAGTTATTCATCTAAAGTTTATAAAATCTTCTGGTAAGCTTAGACCTCTTTATTGCTTATTAAAGCAACCAAGAAACTTTTAAAAACTAACTTTCTAACTATTTATTATATGGAAGGAAAAATCATTCAATTTAGACGGGGAAGAAAGACTATTATCGAGAGACATTTCTTAATAGAATTAGACGGAGTTGATTCAAAAGAAAAAGCAGAAAAATTCATAGGAAAAGAAGTTGTTTGGACTTCTCCCGCAAATAAAAAAATAAAAGGCAAGGTTTCTGGAGCACATGGTAGTCATGGATTAGTTCGTGCAATCTTTGAAAAAGGACTTCCAGGACAAGCAGTTACAACTAAAGTGAGCGTTTTGACGAGTGGAGATAAAACAATTAAAGGAAAAGGCGAGACAGGGCGCGAATTGGAGATAAAATGATTAACCTTAAGTACAAATTTAGTGGGAAATTCGAGCGGAAGAAACCGGAGGTGTCGTCGCAATGACTTCAAAACAAGGACATAAAAGATACCATACAAGACTAAAATTAAGAACATTAGTTGGAAAAGACGCGGTTTTAGTTAGTGATAAAGATGAATATATCTCTGTTGAACCAATTATTTTACAAAGAAATGTTGGATTATTTTTGAATAATCAAAATGGATTTTATTTTAATGGAACAAAACTTCCAGTTGGGGCAGTTCAAGAGGTTGGAGATAGAAGAATAGTACTAAATCCAGATTATGATTTATCTGTTAAAGGAAAAGCACATTTGATATTTAATGATACTTATCGGGGGGCAGTAGCATAAAATGGCTGGTTCAAAGCAAGTTATGTATGATCACTTCCCAAAAGATTTAATCAAAGGGGGAGTTACATTAGGAATTTCATCACAAGGAGAATTTACACTAATATACGGGAGTAACTATAGTAATCCTCAAACAAGTATTATGCAAACACCCGTTTTTCCCTGTAAGACAACTATTCTTCGTGCAGAGCAAGTTCCTTCAGATTTAAAAGAATTTTTAGATTCTAAGGGGTACAAATAAAATGGCACTTCGTAGAGCAAATTCATATTCAAAAAAGCATGTCGTTCCTAATACAAGAATCAGCAAGCAGAAGAAATACGCTTATGCAAAAGTAGTTCCTCCTGCTAAAATTGCAAAATTCAGAATGGGAAATCTTAAAGGATACGAAGCAGGAAAACTTCCTCATCTCTTAACATTAGTTACAGACCATCCTGTTCAAGTAAGGCAAAATGCTCTTGAAGCATGCAGACAGTTCATTGATAGAAAACTCAACGACGAAATGGGCGGACAGCAATATTATTTTCAAATAATTCCTTACACTCATCATATTCAAAGAGAAAATAAAATGTTGACAGGAGCAGGAGCAGATAGAACCCAGAAAGGAATGCAGTTATCTTTTGGAAGAGCAATTGCAAAAGCAGCAATCATGAAAAAAGGAGAAGGAATAATGTCTGTTGCTGTTTCAACACCAAAAGCTTGTTCCTTCGTCAGAAAAATTTTCAAGCAAGTTAAAGCAAAGCTTCCATGCACGACAAGAATTAATTACGTATTTACTCCACAACTAAAAACAGCTTAATTTTGTTACTTTTGATAAGTAATAACAAAAACAAAACATTTAAATAGTTTAATTCTATCAGTTTAATATGACAGAAAAAGAGTTATCAAAAGAAGAGCAAGCAGAACAAGCAAGAGCTTCAAGCGTTAGAACGACACTCGAATCTAGACTTATTCAGGATACTCTTGCAACTAACACTATTTTATCTAATCAAAGTCTTTATGGTTCTGAAAATGTAGAAAGGGCACAGGGTTACTACGGTTCTTTGACTTCTGGAGAAGATTTTACTAAAGAAAGAGAAGAGCAATACAAACAAACAGCTGATGCTTATAAAAAAAGAGGTATCTTTGGAGAGCCATCTCGTGCTTCTAATGCAGATATATCTGCTAAATTAGTTCAGCAATTCAATGAAGTAATTCAAATGGCTACACTTGAAGAATTATTGACTGGAGTGAAAAGTGTATTCAAAAGTGCAGGAGCTAAAGTAATGCAAGAAGAGCTTACTAAAGAATTAAGAAATTATACTTATATAGAATTAATTGAAATTGCTAAAAAGAAAGAAGCAATAAGTAAAGATGGAAAACTTTTAATGGATAAATTAAGCAATGATGAACAAAAAGCATTTGAAATGTACCAGACTCTTACTGAAGCCTATAAAGAAGCCTGTATCCAAAGAGTATGCAGTCCTCTTGATGGATATAACAAAAAGATAACTGAAATTTGTGATTCCTACAAACCAAAACCTCAAGAGGAATATGAATTGGATAAAGCAGCTTAAATAAATTAAACCAAAAAACACAAAAAATAAAATGATAACATTAGAGCCCCTTACACCAAAACAGAAAGCTAAATATGAAAGATTGTTAAAAATAGCAGTATCTGAAGAGCCTTTATCTCCATCTCAAAGAGAAAGATTCTTAGATAGATTTGCTTCAGAAAATTATCTTAGTCTAAGAAAATATGCAGAGAGAACTAACAGGCAATATTAATTCTATGAAAAAAGGTAAGTTTAAATAAAAAATGATAACCATAGATTTTACTGGAGAAAAAAACGAATCTAAACAAGAAGTTGGTTATACAAAACCAATTTTAGACATTGAAGAAGTTGAATGTTTTCTTGAAAACGCAGGAGATGAGTATATTTCTTTAGCAGATGAAGCGAAAAAATATTTTAAATAATTTTATTTTATATTCTGATTAACCAATTCAGCCATTGTTCTCATAAACTCATTTGTTCTTTCTTGCCACATATCTATTTCAACTCCTTTTAAATCAGTAATTTCCCCGTGGCTGATTCTTTTATGAAGAATAAACAAATCTCTATACCATAAAGCATATTTCATTTTTAATTTTCCTTTGTCAACAAAAATTTCTTTTAAATCATTTGGAATATGTTCTGGCGAAGCAGGAGTAATTCCAGCAGAAATAAGTGCAGCATGGCTTGAATCGACCATCGCCCAGAATAATCCTTCAATAGCGCTTAATTCCGCTACCTTGCTTCTTTGTATATGCGTTGGAGCTCGCTGAAGACAATTATAAACTGCCTCTGGAGTTGATTTTATTTTTCCTGTAATCATCAAGTATTTTAAAGGTTCAAAGAATCCTCCAAAATCAATTAAAGATTCTCCATATCTTAAAACATTCAAGACAGTCGGGTCGCCAGTCATTAAATCTTCCCACCAAGTGCTTAATTTAATAGTATTAATGTGCAAACTTTTTTTATAAGGATTTTTTCTCAATAAATTATCAAGTTCTTGTCTATACCACGCAATTAGTTCTTGGTCCCATTTTATTGAAACATCATCTATCAAAAGAATAATGTCAATATCTGAGCCAGCAACAGAAGTTTGCTTTACAGAACTTCCAAAAAGGATAATTGATTTTACAATCTTATTGAATGTTTCATATGCCTTAGTAGCAAAATCCATAGCTATATCAGATTCCATCTTCAATTGCAATGAAGGATAATTCTTTTTAACCGATTTCGGAAGCACCTTTTTCTTTTTTTCTTTCACCATCTTTCTATTATTATGTTTTGTATATTTTTAAATATATATTTTCTTCGTGTGTTTTCTCTTTTTTATTTTCCAAGATAATTTCATAGATATAATTTCCTCACAAAATAACTTTATCATTATATGCTTCATATGGTATAGTTAGTTACAAAAAATGTGAGTAATAATACAATATGTAATTTAATACACATAAAGTAAGTCTATATATCCCTAAAAGTTACAAAATATGTAACTTATAACACTAAATAATAAGATTTATAAACTACAAGGCAGTAGATATATTATGGTTACCAAATATGACCTTTTTGAAATTGGGTATAAGGGTAGATCTTCACTCAAACCAATAGAGTTTGTTAAAAAACTCAACAAAGATGAGAAAGAATATCATGTCATTCATAAATATCTAAGGGAACTTGTCAAAGAAAATTTATTCGAAAAAAATAAAAAAGGCTTTCAAGTGAAAATCTCGAGGAAATCAGACTTGTTGTACAATTTAATATTCTATTGCATAAAGAATGGAATAAATTATAATTTTATCTTAGATAAAAATTTTGCACAATTTATCAGTAGAGCTTTACAAAAAGAAGAAATTGACTTCAAGGGCATAAAGCTTAATCCAAGAACAATAAGGAAGTATATAGATATTTTAGATAAATATGGGATGATTCTTATCATTTCTGAAAAACCATTAAGAGCAAAGATATTTTACAATACTCTTATTAACAATTTATTAGTATATTTTGAATACAAACATTCCGTTATCACTGAAAGTTCAAAAAACTATATTCCAGAAATAAAGAAAGAATTGGAAATTTATAGAAAATTAAGAAAAAAGGATGAATCGAGATATCAAAAAATAGTAAGTGAATTTGAAATTTCATTTATTTACCATAGTCTTTCTCTAGAGGGAAATCCTATAACTCTCCCAGACACAATTAAAATTCTTAAAGACAAGTTAACTCCAGCGAATTTAAAAACAGCCGACATTGATGAACTAAGAAATTATCAAGAGGCAGTGTTTCAAATGGTTAAAGACACCAATGAAAGAAAACCCCTCAGTTTGCAGTTGATACTTGGTTACCACAAAATTGAAATGAAGCATAATTCATATTTAGCAGGAAACATCAGAACAATTCCAGTTTATATTAAGGGGAATAAGGACTTTAAAACTACTTCTCCAGATAAGATTCTGGAAGAGTTAGAAAGATTGTTTGATAAATATAACGAATTTATTAAAAAGAAAAAAGTGCCTTTGGAAGAAATATTAAAATTCGCAGTTTATTTTCATAATGAATTCCAGCACATTCATCCATTTGAAGATGGAAATAGCCGTACAACCAGATTAATTACTTTTCACCTGTTGCAATCTTTGGACATTCCAATATTGGATATTCCTTTTGGTTTGCTGGATGAATATTTGAATTACACAAAAGGCTCAAAAAACAGAGAAGATGCAAAGTTATACAAAAGCATTCAAAAAATAATTTTATTTAATCTTAAGAAAGTAAATAAAAGATTTGATTAGTTAATTTCATTTATTATTTATGTTTCTTTTTTGAAGAACAAAGGAAAATAAAAAGCGAAGCAATCATCAAAATTACTCCTGCGATTCCAGAAGCTACCTCTTTTTGAATCCCGATAACTGCTCCAGTAATATTCGAACTTACAACAATTAAAGAGAATCCAAAAATCCCTAAAATTAAAGCAGCAGTTTTTGCAGTTAGATATTGTTCAAGGTTTTGCTTAAATCCTTCAGTTTTCTTTTCTGTCTTTTCAGCCGCTTCCCTATACAACTTTTTTGCTTCATACTTATCTATTAGTTTTCTTTCTTTCATGATTTTTAAAAAAGGAGACAGAGCATTCATTTCGTCCATATATTTCCCCATTTCAGATACTACAGCAACGTTCTCGTTGTTTGATGCAAATGCTTGATATATACTATTTGCATTTTTTAAAGTTCTTTCAAAATATCTTTGCTCTTTTGGTTTGCTTAAATATAAGAAAAAATCTTTCATTCTTCCAAATAATCCACTTACTTCCACTTTACTCTCAAGTCCCCTTCCTAATACAAATTCTTCCCCTTTTGTATTAAACATTGAACCTGAAGCAATATATTTTTTAAGTTTGTTGTATAAAAAAGATACTGCTACTATAGGATTCATTTTCTTCTCTTTTATTTCTTTTCCCAATTCAGAAACTTTTGAATTAATAAGTTTTTCATCTACATGTTTTTTAAGATAATCTTCATATCCCCTAAATAATTGTTGATTTCTTCCAACTAAATCTTTTATTCCTCCTTCAACTGCCCAATCTATTACTTTATCTGCATTTATCGCCTTTTCTTCTAATCTTTCTTTTATCATGTTATTTTATAGTTCTCCCATTTTCTTGTTTTCTATCATGTTCTTCTTAGGTTTTCTACCACTACTCCATTCCTCTCCCACTCATTCTGCTTCCTTCTGCTCCTTGTCTTTGTCCGCCTAATTCACTGGGCAATCTTGAAAATCCTGCTCCAAAGGATTCATAATTTATTGAAGGAAGCATAGCCCCATATCCTCCAAAATATCCTTGCTGAAATCCAAGAGCCTGATTCCAATAAGGAGACATCTGCATAGAATAAATTGGAGAGCCAAATGCTTCTAATGTTTCTTTGAAAGGAGGAGTTTGAAAATGTTGCCACCATTGTCCTGCTTCAATAATTTTTTTTGCATCAAATCCTTTTTGCCCAAGTTTTTCCATAATCTCTTTTATAGGAACATTTCCCATTCCCATAGGAAGTTCTGTATGTTCAAAACCAAAATTATCAGACAAGTGAACATGCTTAACAAAAGGAGCAACTTTTTCCGATTCTCTAACAATATCTTCATCTTTGAATCCCTGTTTTCTTAGCATATTTATATGCCCAACATCCCAAGTTGCACCAATAAATTTCTCTGCTAACTTTTCTGCTTCTCTCTCGCTTATTCCTTTTTCTTTTATTACTCTATCCGCAAATTGTTTTCTTGAAGCTATAACTAAATTTTTTAAATCTTCTCCAGTAGACATGCCAAATCCAGCAGGAGGATTTTCAATTGAAAGTATAGGAGCAGTATTGCCAAATTGCTTATATGCGTTAAATGCAGCATTTCCAAATGTTTTTGATGACTGGTCTGTTGCAAATTTTTCTATTGGTACAAACATTTCTGGAGCAAATTCAGGGTTTTGCAAATTTATTAAAAGCTTGTGCATTGCTTTTGATTCTCCAAGAACACTTCCTCCATTTTTTTCTAAATCTTTCCTGTAGTCTTCTGATAATTGTTTTAATGCTTCTTGTTGTTCTTCATTTCCAAATTTATATGCTTTGCTGAATATTCCATTTGCAGTTTTATTAATTTCACTAAGATAATTTTGTGCATCTCTCATTTTAATATATGCTTGCTGTTGAGTTGGAGTCAATCCACCTAGGGGGTCTTGCCCCTTTTTCTCTCTTTCTTGCATTTCTGCAAGAGGCAATTGCTGTATTTGAGTTTGGTTTTGTTCAAGTATTTCATCTGCTCTTTCTTTATTAAAAAATAATTGAGAAATTTTATTGTCCCATTCTGTTTCATTAATTATCTTGAGATTTTCTTCAGGAGAATATTCCTTTTTTATTATTTCTCCCCCTTTTCCTCCAGGATAAAATTTTTCTTCTTCTTCAAGAGGAATCATTTTTCCTGATTCTTTATCCACCGCAATTATCTTCTTTGCTTCTCTTGCTTTATCTCCCCATCCTAATGTTTTCCATTCTGAACCAAGAATTCCTTCCCCTGCATGAAATGTTACAGGAGAATTACCTTCTGGATTTATGTCATGGCTTCTTATCATTACATCAGATATTCTTCTCTCTACTTCTTCTCTGTTTAATTCACTGAAACCTTGCTGGGTTATTCCTGTTGAATTCAAGACAGGCCCATGCACAGAAACTTCAGCCCCAACTAACTTGCTCATCCTGCTTATTTCTTTTAATTGCTGTTTTGGAATAGAATCAAATACTTCTGGAGAAACAAGAGCAAGTTCAATCTGCTTTATTCCCATATTCAATTTTGTAGAAGAATCCTGCATTATATTCGCTGTTCGTGGGTCAGTAGTTATCCCGAGCTTAGAAGCATTCATTGTATAGTTTACAAAAGTGCTTCCATAATTAGGCTTGAAAGAAGAATACCCTCCTTGATAAATATCGCTTACACTATAATCACCCATAAGTTATAGAATATAATTTTATTTATTAAGTTATCTAATAGAGATAAGGAAACAAATTTTATCTTCAACTCAGAGGCAAATAATAAATATTAGCGTTATTTAGTTAACTAATGAAAATTAATTGGAAAAGGGTTTTTGTGATAATAAATATCTTACTACTTTTTTTTGGGGTTATTAATATTGCTTTAGAGAATATTGAAAATATTTCTATCTTAAAGAAAACCCCTTAACCTTTTATCTAAATCAATAAGATATATAAAAAAGATTTTCTAATTTGTATAATGAAAATTGAGAGCGGATTAAGTTATCTTTTTATTTTTGTAAGTTTTATCTTTATTTTAAATCTTCCAATAAATTTAACAGGACATGTGATTAATCCAACATTTACTTCTGGAAATGTATTCTTTGGGATTTTATTTCTTGTTTTTGGAATAGTTTTACTTTTAATACATGAAGAAGGAGGATTAGAAAACTTAGCAGAACGAATTAGAAAAAGCGGAAGAGTAGTAGACAAGCCAAGAGACTTACTCCATATTGCAAGAGAAATGAAATATGTTTTGAAAGACCCTGTTAAAGAAGGAATACCCGTTTATGATTTATCCGGAAAAAATTGCATCACCATAATTCCTCTTCATAAAGTTACTGGGATAACCTCTAGAGATATAATGAGAGATTTAGCTAAAGGAAAATCAAGTTTGAATAGAAGAAATTATTCTTATAGATAATTTTCTAAAAAGCACAATTAATATTTTCAAAATTACTTTAATGCTTTATATTTAATTTCTCTTCTTTCGGTTTCTTTTCCTAATTCGTTTATGTCCACTCTTTTTACAGAGTCATATCTTTCAAAATTTTTTGTTTCTCCGATTCCTGATTCAGAGGACTGCATAAGTCCAATTTCTCGTTTTTCAAACAAATTAGTTTTTCCAATATTTTCAATTTCTGAACGATTAATCATCTCCAAAACCGGATTTGGACTATAGTTTTGATATTTTGGCTCGTCCTTGTTTCCTACACCAGAACTATAACTAAATGGACTTTCCTCTTCTGTTTTTTCCAAAGGAGCAACTTCAGCTAAACCTCTTTCAAGATTTATTGCAATTTCTGGAGAACTATTAATTCTCCTTAAAGATGGAGAGCCTAAATTAAATTCTGGCTCTTCAAAAAAATCCTCAAATTCTTCATCTTCAATTTTAACTATCTTTTTATTTTCTTTAACCTCTTTTATTGTTTTTGGCTCTTCAACTTCTTTTTCTAGTTCTGATTTTTTATTTTCTTTAGAAGTCTCTTTCTTTTTAACCAACTCTTTTGATTTCTTTTTCATTTCCTTTAAGTATAACTCGCCATTCCGTGGGCTTTCTTATAAATATCAAACATATCGTATATCTGGTCTTTGATTTTTTTTGCAGCTACAGGACGGAAATGAGTTTTTTCAATCCAAGTATCAGGCATAACAATTGTTCCTTCTTTTTCATCTTTCTTTTTTTCTTCTATTCCTAAAAATTTATTGATGCTCTTTCTTAATGCAACTAAAGGAGCATCTTTTTTCCCTTTTTCTTTTTTGGAAGATGAACTATTGTATTTCCCAAATAATGCAAGAAAAGGATTTGATTCGTCTTCAGATTTTTTTTCTGCCTCTGGTTTTTCATCCATGAAAGAATCAATTTCTCCCTGCAGTTGTTCCAGACTTTCTGTTGTTGTGCCTTCAATTAATCCAAGTACATCATTAACCTCTGATTTTGCCATTTCTTCATTTAATTTGTCTATTTCATTATCGTTTAACACATATGCCTTA
>JBBSXF010000052.1:0-12854 GCA_038045905.1 Nanobdellota archaeon | reverse complement strand
CTTATCAATTGTTTTTTATTACTTCCAATTCAAAGTATATTTTGTTTGAAGGAAATAAAAAATACAAAAATCTACTATAAAATTTTGGAAATAAATTTGGCAATGGATTTAACTTGGATAAAAATTTATTCTCTGAATATACCCATTTTCTCTTTAAGATTTTAAATTCAATTCCTAATCTCCTATAATATTCTCCCTCTTTTGAAAAAATATCAAAAGAATTGTAATTTGTTTGCGTTGGATTATATGGATAATTCGCAGATTCTGTAGATAAGAAAAATTGAGTTTTAATTATTATCTTGGCATTTGGTTTGGAAACTCTGTACACTTCTTGCATAAATCTGACAAAATCTTTAGCTAAGAAAAGACAATTCCAAATTCTTACTTCATCAAAAGTATTATCTTTGTATTTCCAAGGAAATTTATTAAAATCAAATACATCATCAACTTTTCCAAATTGAAAAATATCTTGATTAATGTATCCTTCTCGTATATCATCTTGGCATCCTAAATTTAATTTCATAATTTATCCTCCTAGTTTTCCCCCTATAAATATTTCTATACTGGGTTATATATTCCTACTACAAAACATTTATAAACATATATGAAATATGTTTCATATGAATAAAAGAGCATACGAGTTTAGCCCCTATTTTAATCATAATAGCTATAATGTCTTCTTTACAAATCTTGCTAATCCCTTAAGAATAGGAATTATTCTTTCATTGAGAATAAAAGAGAAAAATGTCGGAGAGCTTGTAAAAGATTTAGGGGTTGAACAAAGTAAAATTTCTCACGCATTACAATCATTAAAAACTTGCAATATTGTAAAGATGAAACAAAAAGGAAAAGAAAGAGTTTATTCATTAAACAAAGATACAATTATTCCAATGTTAGAACTTATTGACAAGCACGCTTATGTCCATTGTAAATGTACTTCTTGCATGAAAGGATGTGATAAAAAATGAAAACTAAGGTAATTTTTAAATTTGATAAAGAAAAAGATTTAGAGAATATTTGGGATGTTGCTAATTCATCTCCTTGTTATGGAACAAGCTGGAAGGATGCAGTTACAGAGAATATTCATAAAATATGCGATAAGAAAAAGTTTGAAGAATGTAAAAAAGAACTTGAAAAAATAATGAGGTATATTCATACTAATCATTTAGTTAATAAAAATGCTAAATTATTTGCTGAATCTTGGAAAGGGATAGAACAAGAATATTTTAAGAGGCTTGAAAAAATAATGAATACCCCTTTTTATACAAAAAAGATTAATGCTTATTTAACAACAGCTGGAAGATGCACTTATGACCCTGACCACAATCCTCCTTCATTTTTTGTTAATTTATTTTGGGGCATTCCTGTTATTTTAGAGGTTACAGGACATGAATTAATGCATATACAGTTTCATAATTCAAGATATTGGAATTTGTGTGAGAAAGAATTGGGACTTACAAAAACCCACGATTTGAAAGAAGCTCTCACTATCTTATTGGATTTAGAATTTAGAGATTTGTAGATAATTGAAGATGGAGGTTATCCAAGTCATAAAAAATTAAGAGATTATATTGCAAAAGAATGGAAAAAGAAAAAAGATTTTGACATTTTAATTAACAAATCAATTAAATGGATAAAAAAGAATAGAATAAAATGAAAACAAGGTATCAAAATACAACAAATAAAAAGAAATCTGGATTCGATGGAATGATTAACTGGTCGCCAACCGATTATAATAATTTCAAGATGGAGAAGTATTTAAATATTTCTATTGATTTAATCAATAGCTGTGCTGGGATGGTGGAATGGTTAACACGATCGGTCGCCAACCGATGCCCTTCGGGGCTTGTGGGTTCGATTCCCGCTCCCAGCGCGGCAAATAAATTTTTAAGAAATTTTGCGCAATGAAAACAATATATTTTGACAACGCTGCAACAACACGAGTGGATGATGATGTTTTGAAAATAATGATACCTTACTTTACTGATAAGTATGCTAATGCGTCTTCAACTCATTTCAAAGGGCAAGAAGCAAAAGAAGCATTGGAAAAAAGCAGAAGCATAATTGCAAAAGCAATTGGAGCGAAAAGCCAAGAAATAATTTTTACTTCTGGAGGAACAGAGGCAAACAATTTAGCAATCAAAGGATTATTCTTTGCTAATTATCCTCAAAAAGACCACATAATCACAACAAGAATAGAGCATGATTGCGTATTAAATACTTGCAAATGGCTTGAAAAATTAGGAGCAAAAATAACTTATCTTGATGTTGATGCAGAGGGATTCATTAATTTAGAAGAACTTGAAAAATCAATCACAGACAAAACAATCCTTGTTTCTATAATTCACGGAAATAATGAAGTGGGAACAATTCAAGATTTAGAAACAATCGGAAAAATATGCAAAAAGAAAAATGCACTTCTTCACACAGATGCATGTCAGAGTTTTACAAAAGTTCCACTAGATGTTAAGAAACAAAATTTAAGTTTAGTAACTTTAAATGCACACAAAATCCATGGTCCAAAAGGAGTCGGAGCATTGTATATTCGGGATGGAATTTCAATAGTTCCAATTTCTCATGGCGGAGGACATGAAAGAAAAATAAGAAGTGGGACAGAAAATGTTCCTGGAGTTGTCGGATTTGCAAAAGCGGTTGAAGTCGCAAATAGGAAAGATTTAGAAAAAATGATTAAATTAAGAGACAAATTAATAGCAGGAATTATAGCAATTCCAAATACAAGGCTGAATGGTTCAAAAGATAAAAGATTATGCAACAACATTAATGTTTCTTTTAATAATATAGAAGGGGAATCAATTAGTGGTTATTTAGAAAATTTGGGAGTTTGCACTTCTACTGGCAGTGCTTGTGCTTCACATTCTCTTGAAACAAGCCATGTTCTAAAAGCAATAGGATTAGCTCCTGTTCAAGCAAATAGCTCGATTAGAATGAGCATAAGCAAATACACAACAGAAGAAGAAATAAATTACATATTAGCTGTTCTTCCAAAAATTGTAGAAAAATTAAGGAGGATGAGCCCGATAAAATGAAAAATAAAAAACCAACAAACCCAAAAGTTAAGCAAGAGATTTCAAAAGACATGACTTTTTCAGAATTATTAGATAAGCATCCAGAATCTGCTAATATCTTATTTGAAAGTGGATTGCATTGCATCGGTTGTGGCGGAGCAATGTATGAATCAATTGAGCAAGGATGCTTGATGCATGGTTTTTCTAAAAAGCAAATTGATGAATTAATTAAAAAATTGAACTCAACAAAATGAAACCAACAAAAATTTTATCTGATGAACATAAAAATATATTGAAAATAGTGAATATACTTGCAGATGAATGCAAGTCTCTTGAACAGAAAGCAATAGATAAAGATTTTTTTGAAAAAGTTATTGATTTTATAAGAAATTATGCAGATAAATTTCATCATGCTAAAGAAGAAGAGATTTTATTCAAGGAATTTTGTAAAAGTGCAAAAAATGGAGAGATCCATTGTAATCCAGTTGAGCAAATGTTAATAGAGCATGACATGGGAAGACAATTTGTTAAAGGGATGGAATCCGCTTTAAGTAGAAATGATAAAAAAGGATTAATTGAAAATGCAAGGGGATATATCGGACTTATTCAAGAGCATATATTCAAAGAAGATAATATCCTTTATCCCATGGCTGATGAATCTTTAAGTAAATCTGTTCAAGATTCAATGGAGAAAAAATTCAAAGAGATTGAAAGAAAAAAGAAAAAAGAGCAAGAAAAATATCTAAATTTTGTTAAAACAATAAAATAATGGAACAAAAAATTTGTCCAAAATGTAAAAGTAAAGATCTACAGATGTGCATTCCTAGTGCTTGGGTTGCTACAACAGGATTAAATCCGGGATGGAGATGTAATAAATGTGAGTTAGAACTTCCAGAATTTCCAAGTCCAAAAGATAAAATAAAAAAAACAATAAAGAAAAGATGACTATTGCTTATTCAAAAGAAGTTAAAAAGAATTTTATGAATCCGAAAAATCTCGGAGAGATAAAAGATGCAAGTGGAATTGGAAAAGTTGGGAATCCAACTTGTTTACTGCCAGAAGAAAAAATTCACATTCAACATCTAAATATTCCTATAAAGAATCTTGAAAAGAATCAAAAAGTTTTAACGCATGAGGGAAATTATAAAAAAATAAATTTAATTTCTTCAAGGGATTATAATGGAAAGATAATTACTCTTAATAATCAATTGGGTAAAATAAACATAACTCCAGAACATTTAATTTATGCTATAAAGGTTCCATCAGGAGACAAATTTAAACGACATAAAGGAAAAAGTCAATTAGTTCCAGCATGGTATCATGCAGAAAATCTAAAAAAAGGGGATATTGCCCTGTATCCAAAATTAAACGAAGAAAAGGATATTCAATTTTTAGAAATAAATATCCCCAAACTGAAATATGATTTTAAGAGTAAAGAAATTCCGAATAAAATTCTATTAAACAAAGATTTATTGAGATTATTTGGTTATTTTTTGTCTGAAGGAAATATTCAAGAAAAACCATCAAAGAATTTTGTTTCATTTGCATTAAATATTAACGAAAAAGAAATTATAAACGACATTAAAAGAATTTGTAAGAAATTGTTCAATTTAGAAATTAAAGTTAAAGAAATTCCAAAGAGAAATACCGCAGTTGTTTTTTTGTACAGTGCGAAAGTATCTAGGTGGCTTAAAATTTTATTTGGAAATGGAGCACAAAATAAATTTTTGCCAGAATTTATTATTAACTTGCCTACTGAAAAACAAAAACATTTAATTTATGGTCTGTGGAAAGGCGATGGATATGTCAATTTAAATCGAGATGGTCCGCGTGCAGAATTTGTTACAATTTCTCAACAGTTAGCTCAACAAATTAAAATGCTATTATTAAGGCAAGATATTGTTCCTTCAATTTATTTAGATAAAGAAAAAATAATTGACGGAGTAAATCACAAAAATGCTTACAGAATTCATGTGGGACAGAGAGATTCTTTAATTAAATTATGCAAGATTTTAAAAGTAAATTACTATCCAAAATCATTTGCTTCAGTAGATTCTTGGTTTGATGAAAATTACCTATATACCCCAATAACTAGAATAGAGAATAAAGAGTATTTTGGTAAGGTTTATAATTTAGAAGTTGAAAAAGATCATTCATTTACTCAAGAAGCATTTTGTGTTCATAATTGCGGAGATGTGATGTGGCTTTATATTAAAGTAGAAAAAAATAAAAGAGGAGATGAAATAATCAAAGATATAAAATTCAAAACATTTGGTTGTGCTGCTGCGATTGCCACATCTTCAATGATTACTCAATTAGCAAAAGGTAAAACTATCCAAGAAGCAGAAAAAATAACAAGAAATGATGTTGCTGAATCACTAAAAGGACTACCCCCAATTAAAATGCACTGTTCTAATCTTTCAAGCGATGCACTTAAAAAGGCAATTGAAGATTATGAACGTAGAAAGAAACTAAAAAAATAAAATGATAATTAACTGGGAGTACAAATTTAGTAGGAAATAAAAATGGAAAATAAAAATGTTGGATTTTTGATTATGGGATTAGCAGTTATAATTGGAATTATCATCTGGATATTTAATTCTGCTCTTACAACAATTGTTGGGACTACCTGTACTCATGGTCCATCCTGTACGATGTATGAAACCATTAGAACTCAAACTGCCCTTAGTTTATCTATCGCAGGAATTATATTTGTAATTGGAATATTCATGTTCTTTGTTAAACCAAAAGAAAGAATAATAATAAAAAAACAAAAAGATAAAAAAAAGAAGCTTAATCTTGAAGGACTTGACAAAATAGAAAAAGAAGTAGTTGGCATACTCCAAAAAGAAAATGGAGCAATATTTCAAGGAACATTAATGGAAAAGTTAGGAATAGGAAAGGTTGGAATTACTCGACTTCTTGATAAATTAGAAGCAAAGCAGTTGATTGAAAGAAAACGCAGAGGAATGAATAATATAGTTGTATTAAAGAATTAAAAGTAAATAATTTCAAAACTATCTTTATTCTGACTTATTAATTTAAAAATAATCTCTTCTTAATTATTTAGTCTAATAAAATGGGTAAGCATTTGAGAAAAGAGGGGTTAATAGAAGAGCAAGAAAAGAGAGAAGTTCAAGAATTAAATTTTGGCAGAAATGCAAAGTTAAGATTAGAATTTTGCTATTCAAAAAAAAGAAAGCGTCATGTTGATGAATCTGTTTATTTAATTGTTAATTGCTGGATCATTAATTATTTTCCTGGAATAAGATTAACAAGCAATGAAATGGATAATCTGCCATCTGGAAGCAATCCCCTTTGCGGATATCTTCGGCTTCCTCATTTGTATAATGAGAAATTTGGAGGGCTTTGTGCATTGTGCGACATGGAAACATGTAGATTTCCAAGAGTTGCTTATGGTAAAAATGAAAAAGAATGTAAGATTTATGTTGAAGCTGAAAGGAGAATGATAGAAGAAGCACAAATAAGTATAGAAGTTGAAAAAATGAGAGAAAATGGAATCATCATCTAACCCCTAGTAAAAGATAAGCTTATAAAGCGATTTTTATCCTTATCATTATAAGAATCGATTAGATAGTGGGTCTACAATAATATGGTTAAGATTTGCTATAAATTATAACCTTTCTTTAGAAATAACATTAAAATGGAACAATTTGAAAAACTCGGATTGAGTAAAGATGTATTGTCTGTTTTGCAAGAAGCTGGATTTAAAACTCCTTCTGAAATTCAGGAAAAAACAATACCCCTAGCTCTAGCTGGGAAAGATATAATTGGCGGTTCTGCAACAGGAAGTGGAAAAACTTTAGCATTTGCTTCTCCGATAGTAGAAAATCTTAAATCAAATGGAAATGTTCAAGCATTAATTCTTGCTCCAACAAGAGAATTAGCAGAGCAAGTTGCTAAATCAATAAGGCAATTCTCAAAAAATAAACGACTTAACACTTTAGCAGTTTATGGAGGAGTTGACATTGAACAGCAAATGAGAAGACTTCGCACAGCAGATGTTGTTGTTGGAACTCCAGGAAGAATATTAGACCATATGAAAAGAAGAACAATCAATCTTGCAAACATAAAAATTCTAGTATTAGATGAAGTAGACAGAATGTTCGATATGGGATTTAGCAGAGATGTAGAAATGATTTTGCATCAATGTCCGAAAAACAGGCAGACAATGATGTTTTCAGCAACAATTTCCCCAGACGTAGATTATTTAGCAAGAAAACATACAATAAGTCCAGTTAAAGTATCTGCAGAAACTTATGTTGATGCTTCTAAGTTAAAGCAAGTTTATTATGATGCTCCCCAAGGGCAAAAATTTTCATTGCTTGCTCATTTGTTAAAAGGAGAATCTCAAGAATTAGTAATGGTTTTTTGCAATACAAGAAGAAATGTTGATTTTGTTTTTGAGAATTTGAATAAAGCAGGAATTCCCGCAGAAGCAATTCATGGAGGGTTAACTCAAAACAATAGAACAAGAATTTTAGATGAATTCAAGAAAAAAAATATAAGAGTTTTGGTTTGCACAGATGTTGCTGGAAGAGGGCTTGATATTAAAGGAGTTAGTCATATTTACAACTACAATCTTCCAATAATCAGCACAGATTATATTCACAGAATTGGAAGAACAGCAAGAGCAGGAGAAGACGGAAAAGTTGTGAATCTTCTTTCAAATGAGGACTATATGTCTTTTCAAAAAATAATGGAAGATGATTCAATAAAAACAGCTATGAAAGAAGAACCTATTCCAGTTTTTAATTTTATCAATGCTCGTCCAGAATTTAGAAAAAGTTTTTCTTCAAGAGGAAATAGTTCAAGAAGAGACAGCCCAAGAGGAAGAAGTAATTCTAGAGATGATGCTCCAAGAAGATTTCCTTCAAGAAGAAGTTTTACGACAAAAAGAGGCACTGGAAAAAGAAGAGATGATAGCAACAGGGGAAGAACATTCAATAGGGCAAGAAGATAGTTTTTTAAATTCTAAATATTTAATATATAAAAGAGAAAATGATACCTTTAAATTTAATTGGACTTGCAGTAATTGGATTAGCATGGATTACAGAATTTTTCTTTATGGGAAAACGAAAGAAAATAAGTCCTGTTTTTGTAGGGGTTTATATTCTCGGAGCAGGAATTTTAGTTTATGAAGGATTTACTTCTAAAGCAATAGAAATAGGAATTGCAAATCTTTTAATTTTAGTTGCTGCAGCAATTGTTCTTGGAAAATCAATGGTTGAGGGAAAAGCTGGAGATTAAAATGAAAAAAAATTTAATTATTATTGTAGTAATTGTTTTATTGATAGTTGGAGCAGGAGTTTATTTTATAATAAAGTCACAACCTCCTGAAGTAGGAATTCCAGAATCTCCAGGAATGTCCGAGGGATATCATATTGAAATATCTAATTTTGCATTTTCTCCACAAACATTAAGTGTACAAGCAGGAGATGCTGTAACTATCACTTGGATAAATAATGATCTTGCTCCTCACACAATCACTTCAGATACTGGAAATGAATTAGGTTCTGCAAGTTTCGGAAATGGAAAAACTTTTTCTCATACCTTTAGCGTACCGGGAACTTATGCTTATCATTGTTCTATCCATCCGTCAATGAAAGGGCAAATTATTGTAGAGTAAGTTTCACGTAACCAGTTACATCAAAGATATATTAAACATGGTTTTTCTAAAAAAGTAATGAAAAAAGAATTTAGCATTAAAGGAATGCACTGCAATTCTTGTTCAATGCTTATAGAGAACGAGTTGAAATCAAAAGTAAGAGATATAAAAGTAAGTTATGCAAACGAAAAAGCAGAAATAGATTTTGATGAAAATAAAATATCAGAAGAAGAAATAAAAAAAATAATAAAGAAATTGGGTTATAGTATTGAAGAAATAAACCATGTAAAAAAAGAGAATAATTCTAAAAAAGATAAAACTGGTTGGATTATTGTTTCTATTTCCTTAATTTTATTATTAGCTGTCTTATATTTTTTAGTTATAAGAACCTTAGATTTATCACAAATTAAAATTCCAGAGCTTGGAGAAAAAACAAGTTTAATCTTATTATTTCTTGCTGGAATATTAACAGGATTTCACTGTATCTCTATGTGCGGGGGATTTGTTGTTTCATACACGGCGAAAAATGCAATTAATGGATATAAAGGATTCAAACAGCATTTAGTTTATGGGGGTTCAAAAGTAATATCTTATGCTATTGTTGGAGGAATTTTTGGTTTAATTGGAGGAATAGTTGCATTTTCTATAGGGTTAAGAGGATGGATTGCAATTTTTGCGGGAATCTTCATGATATTTTATGCTCTTAGTATGTTTGGATTTAAATTTTTCAGAAAATTCCAAGTTAATCCAAAATTTTTAACAAAAATTTCTGCAAGTGCATCTTCCAAAGCAAAAGGTCCGTATAAAGCCCCATTTATATTAGGTTTATTGAATGGATTATTTATTGCATGTGGTCCTTTACAAGCAATGTATCTTTACGCAATGGGAACAGGAAATTTTTTAACAGGAGCGATTAGTTTAGTAGCTTTCGGATTAGGGACTCTTCCAATTATGTTAGGATTTGGCGGTTTAACTACCATAATTAGCCATAAAACAACTAAAAAAATATTAAAAATATCTGCAGTTATAGTTTTAATTTTGGGATTAATTATGTTAAATCGCGGATTAACTTTAACTGGAAGTGAATTAAGTTTTGATTCAATCAAGGCAAATTTAATAGGGAATTCAAATATTGAAAATAGCGCATTAATCCAAAATGGAATTCAAAAAGTAAACATGAATGTAGATGCTTCTGGTTATAATCCAAATAGCTTTGTCTTAAAAAATGGAGTTCCAGTAGAATGGATTGTTGATGTTAAACAACTGACTGGATGCAATCAAGAATTAGTGATGAATGCTTATGGAATTAATGTAAATCTTAAACAAGGATTAAATACTATAAAGTTTACTCCAAATAAGGTGGGAACAATACAATTCAGTTGCGGAATGGGGATGTTAAGAGGAAGTTTTATAGTAACAGAGACAGGAACAGCAACAACAGGGCAAGTTACTGCTGCAACTCCAAAAGCAGGTGCAAGTTGTAGCATGGGAGCAAATGGAGGAGGATGTGGCTGTGGAAGATAAAAATAAAATTAATAAAAAAATAAAAATTTATATCAAATTGAACAAGTATAATCAAGGAGAAAAAAATGGTTTATAATTGTCCGATTGGAGGAATGATGTATGGTCAGTATGGATTTGGAAATGGAATATTATCTTGGATAATAAGTTTGCTTACTATCGGATTGCTTGGAGCAGGAATATACTGGCTAATTAAATCTGCAAATAAAAAGAAATAAAATGAAAAAAATATTCAAAATTGAAGGTATGCATTGTGAAAGTTGCAAAAAAATAATTGAAATGGAACTCCAAGGTAAAGTAAACAAGATTTCTGTTAATCTTAAAGAAAATAATGCAGAAGTTGACTTTGATGAGAGAAAAATTAATGATAGACAAATAGCACAAGAAATAATTAAGTTAGGATACAAGGTTAGAAAATAAAAAAGTGTGTTAAACAATCGCATACATTTTAATTATCAAATAAAATGGCAGAAAAAACAAGATGTGAGATTTGTGATAGAAATTTTCCTAGTTTGGACGCCTTAACAATGCATAATTCTGCAAAACACCAAAGTCAAACGAATGTCAAAGCAAATAAACTGGGAAATAAAACTTTTGTTTATTTTTGGATTATTCTTTTTATTGTTGGAGGAATAATTTATTTTATCTCAAGTTCTGGAAATAGTGCAGGAGACGTTATTAATAACGCGGGAGAGATACAAAAGATTAATATTGGATTTAAAAATAATTATTATCCAAATACTATTACTGTAAACGAAGGAATTCCTGTAGAGATAACTTTGGACAACAGCGTAAGGGGATGCTATCGTTCATTTAATATTGGGGCGTTTGGAGTTTCTCAATATTCATCAAATCCTTCAGATACAATAACCTTCATTCCAAAAGAAAAAGGCAAGTTTGAATTCCGATGTGGAATGGGGATGGGAAGAGGGACTATAATTGTTAGATAGTTAAATAAATATAATTAAAAGGAGGTAAAATACAAAAATGAAAAAAATGATAGTTGCAGTTTTTGTTTTAACAATTCTAATTGTTGCAGGAATATCCTTTACTAAAAATATTACTGGAAATGCGATAAATAATTCAGATACTAAAGAATTTGCGGTAAAAGCATTTCGTTTTGGCTACGATCCTAATATAATTATCGTTAATAAAGGAGATAATGTTAAAATAAACATAGAGAATGTAGACACATTACATGGGATAAGAATTCCAGAATTGGGATTAAAAGGAAATGAAGTGATTGAATTTACAGCAGATAAAACAGGAGAATTCACTTGGTATTGTGCTAATATGTGCGGAAACGAACATATGCAAATGCAAGGTAAATTAATTGTTAAGTAAAATGATAATTTTTTTAGGAAGAACCTTAGTCTTTTGGACAGGAATTATAGTTGGACTTTTTTTTATTTTATCTTTTTTAGGATGTAGATGCTTAAATGGAAAATGTCCAAGAGTTCTTAGCTGGACGATGAAACATCATATCTTAATCATGAGATTGACATTTATCCTATTTTTAATCCATGCATTTTTTGCGATTTTACCCGGTTTTGGAATCTATCTATAAGGTATAGAAATATTTAAATACTTGAGCAATTGCTCAACTATAACTAAAAAACAAAAAATATCTAAAATGAATAAAAAACAAGCCGAAATAAATGTACTTCAATTTTTTGCTAGCTTGGCTGATAAAACCAGGCTCCATATACTTTTAAGTATAGCCAAAGGGCCAAAAAGAGTCAATGAAATATATGATTTTGTAGGAAGAGATAAGATGAGTCTTTCTGCTATTTCTCATCAATTAAAACAATTAAGTGATCAAGGAATTGTTTCTTATAAAAAAAGTGGAAAAGAGAAAATATTTAGTCTTTCAGATAAATTTTGCTGGTGCATCTTAAAAGATGCTTTTAAACAATTTGATAATGACTTAGAGATAAAATGTGCAAAATGTTCAAAGAAGGAGCATAAAAAATGAAAAAAATTGATTTAGACATAACTGGAATGCATTGTCAAAGTTGTGTAACCTTAATTACAAAACGACTTGAGAAAGAACCAGGAGTTTCATATGTTAACGTAAATCTTACAACTGAAAAGGCAACAGTTAATTTTGATGAATCAAAAGTTTCAGAGGCAAAAATAACAACCGCCATAGAAGGAATGGGGGGATATAAAGTAAAAATAATAACTAACAATATAGATAGCAGAGATTATGAAACAAAAAAAAGAAATGCTAACCTAAAAAAATTAAAAAATCTTTTTTTATTTAGTCTTTTATTTGCTATTCCAGCATTTCTTATAGGGATGGTCTTTATGTGGGTAGGAATAGAAGTTCCTTATAGAAATTATATTTTATTCTTTCTTGCAACTCCAGTTCAATTTATAGTTGGGGCAGGAATCTATAAAAGTGCATTCGGAGCTTTGAAAAATAAATCTGCTAATATGGATACTTTAATTGCAATAGGAACAAGTGCTGCTTATTTTTATAGTGTTTACGTAATTTTCTTTAACTCAATGGGAGATCAGTATTTTGAAGCTGCCGCAGTTTTGATTACATTCGTTATGTTGGGAAGATATTTAGAAGCAATTGCAAAAGGAAAAACTAGTGAAGCAATAAAAAAATTGATGAATCTTTCTCCAAAAATGGCTACAGTTATAAGAAATGGAAAAGAAGAAAAAAT
>JBBSXF010000051.1:0-3733 GCA_038045905.1 Nanobdellota archaeon | reverse complement strand
AAAATTCTTTATTGAATAATATCCCTTCAGATTCAGAAATAATCTTTGCTTTTAATCAAAGGGAAGGATTAACCTCCTTCGAGATGAATTACTTGGGTTTTCTTGCAAGAGCAGGAGAGATAAAAGGGGATTTGGAAGAAATGTTACTTTCTCAAGTAGGGTTTAACAGAAAATTTTCATTTTCCAATATTGAAATTAACCCCCACGTTAGTATAATTCTTCAAAATAATAAAATCTCTGGAGGAGTTGTTGAATTGATTGTAAACTCTGCAAATGAAAAAGGGTTTAATCTTTCTTCAAGAATATCTGGAAATGTGCTGGTAAAAGATATTTGGCTAAACAAACTTTTCTATGATTATTCAGCAGGAGCAGGAACTTCTTATAAACTTAAAACAAAATTAGGGGAAATAGAGCCTTATTCTATTGCCCAATTTAAACTAATCACAGGAGATTTAGGAATGCAATTGGATACTCCTATCTTTGATGAATCTGAATCTGGAATAAGATTAAAAATGTTTTTTCCAAATAATTCAAATGCTTCCATTAATCCTTATTATACAAAGAGGCTTTGGGAGCAGGAAGTTGGAACAAACGTTGCAATTCAATCAAGAAATTTTGAACTAAATGCAAGAGGATATTTAACTAAATCAGATTATGCTTTCTGCCCAGATAGATATGGAGTGAGAACAGAATTATCTGTTTCAATTGGAAAATTAGGCTTAAAATTAGAAGGCAGGTTAGAACAAACAGATTACGACGGGGAAAAAGAAATTAAAAATTCAGTGTCATTAACTGGAAAAGTAAAATTTTAATTAGTGTCCATATTTGCAATATGCATTCCAATCATTTTTTCAAGATTAATTAATTTCCATTCTTCTATAAATTGTTTTAATGTCTTGTTGAATTTTTCAATAGCATAAGTTCTCCCTTTTTTTGCGATAACTTTCTTATGTTTTCTTTTGAATAGCACAACGTTCTTCTTGTCATTTACTTCTGGACCATTTAAAATTAATTCTTTTTCCCCTTTTCCAACAAAGAGAAAGTTTGCTGAACTTTTTCCATCATATTCAAATTCTTTGTTGCTTATCTTGTAAAATTTTTCTATCTCCATATTAATGTGCTTATAGAATTTTAACAATTTGCTTCCAGCAATGTCTCCTTCTTGCTTGTCTGTTTCAACTTTAATCAGGACAAAATCATCTTTTCTCTTTTTTGCATTCTGCATTAATCTTCCAAAGTCTATTTTTTTAGCCTCAAAACTTTCTTTTGTAGGATTTTTTATGAATTTATTGCATTCCCCCCTAAAATGTTCAAAAGTTTCTTTTGAAAGTGCAGCTAAAGCATTTCTTTCTTTGTAAGTCGGGTCTATTAAAATAATCGGGGAGGTTATCTTTGCACTATTCATATTCATCATTATTTCATTTTTATTTTTGTAATATTTTTCTAAATCTATCACTTCCTTATCTTTTATCTTCCCAACCTGTTTAACGAAATTAAGGAAACTCTTGTAATGAATAATTAAAAGTTCTAAGCTATAACCAGAAAATCCATTAATGTATCCTTCTGCACCATAACATTTTTTTGCATGGCAAAATGCCTTTGCTAATCTTACTTCTTCAAGCATTTTTTCTGTTTTTAGCTTTTTGTTTATATAATCGACGTGAAAATAAGATAAATCAGTTATATTTTCTGCTTCTTTTGGATTTTTTACTTTCTTAACAGGAATTATTTCAATAAAAAAATAAGAATTAACATTAACCCTAAAATAATCCCTTGAACCATGAATTACAGAAAAGTTTTTTGTTTGTTTGACATTTTTAAGAACTCTTTCAGTTAATCTTGAAATTTCTTCGTTCTTGTATTTCTCATCAAATCTAATAAATAAGTCAACATCATATTGTCCTTTCTTTATCATTGTCCCTTTTGCAAAGCTTCCGCCAACAAACGGCTTTGCATTTATTTTTAATTTTTTTAATTCGTTTTCAAAAGAATTTATCAGCTCCTTAAGAAATTTGTTAATAGAACTAACTTCTTCTTGAGAAGGATTTGCCTTTATCAAAACCTCTTTTAAAATATTATCAATCTTTTTCACGTATTAAGAAACATTTTTTATTATATAAAAGTAACTGATAGAATTTAGAATGTGCAAGACCAAGACATATGTCATGAACCAACACCCCTTCGGAGTTAGTAATAGATATAAAATTGGAAAATCCAAATAAATGGTTGGAATTAATTAAGATGGGTAAAAATATAATCTTATGTGATTATCTTACCTTCTGCTATTTGGATAGTTTCTACTTCCATGCCCATATCTAATTTATCATTAATCTCATCCACAATTTTTGCTATCCTTAAGGTTTCATCATTTCTAAATAATTCTTTTCCACAATCAGGACACCTATAAAAATCCGCCTTTACCTTTATTTTTTTAGGATTTCCAATAGGGATTAAAATATCTGCTCTCTCTTTAAATTCCATATCCGAATTGCAAAAATTACATTTCATCTTATTTATACCTTATATACATTAAGTTTAACATATTAATATAGTTTTCCATTATATTCTTTTTATTTCCTTTCTGATGTCATCTTTATTGTCAAATATTTCTTTTTGCCAAAGATTTGAAGGAAGAACATTAACTACTTCAAAATAGCCCCCTGTTTCTTTTAATGTTATAGTAATATATATTCCAGCAGAATTTTTAAAAATGCAAAAAGTATCACAATACCTTATTCCTTCACGAACATCTTTCATTAAAACACTTTTTGATGGTTCTTTAAATGACTCAAGAAAATCTTTCAATAAATCAAAATGATGAGTATATCCTATTTGGGTTTTTCTATCTTTAAACCTTTTAAAAAAATATGGGCTTTGATATGTCTCAAAATCCCTATACATTAAAGGTAACATTCATACAATTAATCGTAACAACTTATAAAGATTATTGTTATAATTGTGCAATTACCTCTCTAAACACAATCAAGTAATAAAAGCCCAATTAAGTTAACAATGCAGATTATTCTCTATTTTTCTTTTCATCTGGATTTCTTATTTGTTTTAAATCTTTAACATTTTGTTTTAATGTTGAAGCCAAGTCAATTATATATTTTCCCTCTTCAATTTTATAGATTAATGGGCGTTTTTTATCAAACACATGCACTAAGTCAATTTCAAACTTTCCTGCTCCAGTCATTCTTACTGATTCAATATCAAGGATAACAGGGACGTCTTCTTCTACAATTCCAGCCATTTCTCTTATGTCTTTTTCAACTTGTTTTAAATCTTCAGCAGGAATTTCAACAGGATTTTCTTTTATTTTTGCAAGCTGTTCATCTTTTATGAAAAAGAAAAAGTGACTTCCGCATTTACTGCATCCCTGAAGAAGTTCTTTGCTTCCAGCAGGATACATTTTTCCGCAGTGGACGCATTGGTGTGCCATTATAAAATAAAAAACAACATACTATTTAACTTTTTTGATAATCCTAAGATAATAATAATTAAAAATAAGAAAATCATAAAGTCGTATGGATTTGGAGAGGGTAAAAAGTGAGAAATGGAAAATTGATTTTTGGAGTGTCTTCTTTTCTATTGTTTCGCTGATATTTGGAGCCTTTGCTTATATAATCCCCAACCAGAATATCTTATTCCTTTCTTTTATGATATTAACTGCAACTATTGGAGTAATCTCCTTTTACATTAAAAGAATTAACCTCCAGATTATTAATAAAAA